>URHD01000074.1 GCA_900547585.1 uncultured bacterium
GATTGAGTATCGTTTTGTGAGAGGTAAGAATCGACTAAGGCGACACTAGATTAGATAGTATTTCTTGATTTATGGAGCCTCCCCCATAGTCACTCCAAAACTAAATCCCGCTCTTGAAGCTTTCAAATCAGGTTTTGAAATAATTGAATTTTTTAGTCAATCTGCCGTCTTAAATCGTCCTTAAGCCCTGAAAGCGGGCCGTTATTCGGGGCTTTGAGGTTCTGGAAGTATTTTTTTGCGTAAGTAAATGGAAATTTCGGCAACCAACCGAGTTTTATGAGAATAGAAACGGTTTCGGCGCCCTGTGAAAACATTAATTCGTCAATTGTCTGCTCATAAGCAGGGGAAATCGAGGAGAAAATCTTTAATGTGTAATCCGCCGCCGTAACAGCCGTATATCCGGACAAAACACCCGCATTAGCCGCAAGATGTGTCACCTTGAATTCCTTATTGTCAATTATGACCTTTTTAGTTTCCTCGGGGAGCTCAATCTCGCCCGGTTTCATACGTTCAATTTCGTACCACTCGCCTTTGTATTTTATGCGCATGGCTGTAGGTTTGGGCATGTAAATATCATCAAATTCAGGCTTTAAAAGGATTTTTCCCTCAAAATCTGTCACACCGTACTTGTAATTTTTGCAAATAAGGAACATTTTTCCGAATAAAAGGTCAATTGAGCTATATTCAGGCGCAAGAATGGCTTTTCCCGTGTCATCGTAAAGACCGTAGTCATTTTCGTTTCCGAGTTTTGCAAACTGCCCCAGAACCCTGTCAGCGTGTCTGTATTTTGGCTTTACAAGGATGTTGCCGTTGTCGTCCATCAGGCCAAAACGGCTTCCTTTTTGGAAAATCCACGCTTTTTCACCGAGGCGGATAATTTTTTTATATTCGGCTTTTGTAACGATTTCATCACCGCATTTCAGCCCGAATTTGCCTTTTTCGCTGTAAACCACAGTTTTTTCGCCCTGCGCAAGCGCTCCGAGGGGCAATATTAACAACAATCCTAAAATTATGAATAACTTTTTCATAATTTTAGAATAGCATAAAAATACAATTTTGCCCTGTTGTTAATTTCCCTCTCCGAAGGCAAAGCCCGCCCCGCCGGATGTTGTTGGGCTAAAAGCCCAACCTACTGACTGACTACATGTTCCAAAGTTCAAATGAAATAAGTTTATTTTTTGACCTATTCCAGCGAAGCGAATCGAGGCAAAAAATAAACTTATTTCCTTTTGAACGCTCAGACTCCTAATGAAGAATAATTTTCCCCTGAACCTCTTTTTTTGCGTTCAGCGAGTTAGAAAGGCTGTTTTTCAGCTCAGCCATTGTGTTCGCCGTGTAAAATTTTCCGCTGGTGGCGAGCGCTGCGCATTTTAGCTGGTTTTTTGCCTCTTGATCAAAGATTGTGAACGCAATTACATCAATAAAAATATCATCGCGCTGCTTAATCAGCTCCAGAGCATAATCGCAGGGGCTTTCGTCGCAATTTTCGCCGCCGTCAGAAAGAAGAATAATTCGTTTTTTGCCGCTAAACCCCGCAAAATCATACGCAACAGCCTGTTTAAGCGCATAAGTAATCGGCGTCCAGCCTGTGGGTTTCAGATTGTACAGCGACCCTTGAATCGAACCGGCGCTGCCCTGCGTAATCGGAACAAGCAGGCTGCTTGCCTTGCAGGCAGTTGAGGCGAGAAATCCTGACTTGTGCCCGTAAACCCTCAGTCCGATTTTCTGACTTTTGGGGATTGTGGGCAAAATTTCGTCGATTGTTTCCAGAACCATGTCGATTTTCTTCACCCCGCGGAATTTTTCCGCCATGCTGTTTGAAAAATCAACAATAAACAGCACCGCCTCGTTATCATCTTCGGGAACGGCAAAAACATTGTTCTGACAGCCAAAAACGACTACTGTCGCCACCAAAAATATAAATAATTTTTTCATCATTGCATTTTCTCCTTATGTTTTTCATAAGATATCAAATCGCAATGACTTTTTGAATTGTCCTGCCGCCTTTGCTCAGTCGGGTATGTAAAAAGGAGGTGCAATTTGCGCCTCCTTTTGTTTTTTCTGGAATTTTTATGACCCCGAGCCCGTTGACATAAGCTGTAGCATACTGTAAGAGGTGCTCCACGGGTTTGTGGATTTTGCCATATCTCTGGCTCTTTTGAGTTTCTTTTCCTGCAATTTTTTCTGCTCTTTTTCCGCTTTTGCAAGCTTTTTCGGGCTTGCTTTTCTGATTTTCAGGTTTGCATAAATAAGCTGGAGCGCTTTTTGATAGCTTTCGGTTTTGTAGTTTGCTGCGACTTTTGCGGGGTAGTTGTAGTTTGCATAATCAAAAATCGCAAGCAATCTTTTTTCGCCGGACGGGTGAGTCTGGAGAATATCTACGTAATTTCCGCTGATTTTGTTCAAAACAGAAATTAACGCGAGCGGGTTGTATCCTGCGTTCATCATCAGGTCAACAGCGGTCAAATCTGCTTCTGTTTCATCGTTTCTGCTGATTTTTGTGGAAGAAAGCGTTTTTGCGAGCTCAACGCCCGTTGCGCCGGCTGCGGTTTTAGTTGTCGGATTGATTTGAGAAATAATTCCGTTTAAAAGTGTTTGTTTTGCGCAGTGACCGTTGATTATGTGCCCCATTTCATGCGCAATTACGCCTGCGAGCTCGTCGTCGTTTTCTACATAATTCAAAAGGCCTCTATAGACGTAAACTTCTTTGTTTATGTTGGCATAAGCGTTGACTGTATCTTCGTCGGAAACTTTGAACGTAATTCCGTCGGGGAGTTTGTTGGCTGTGAGGAGTTTTGTGCCGATTGTGTTAACTCTTTTTAAATTTGCCTCAGAATCCCAGTTTGTAGTGGTTGTTGCGGTGGTTGTAGTTGTTGCAGCATCGCAACTAAGGCAGAATGCCGGAAAAATCGCTAAAATCCCCAGTGCGAGCGCAAATAATGACTTTTTCATACACTAAATCCTTTCTCATATCCATAATCCGAACTTATAGATAAATTATAGCGTAGAGTTGATGATTTTGATAGCAAAAAGTTTATTTTTCTATTAATACATGATTTCCGTTAATTGTTATCCATTTGCCGTTGGTAGTTCCTGAAGCGCTGGATTTTTTGCCTTTGGACGAACGGTTTTGGAGGCGGGAATTTCTGCTTTGTTGCATATTGCGCCATTTGTTCCGAATCGTGTCCGAAAAACTCTGATTTTGTGCCAGCGTATCAGTTTCAGTATAAGAAATTCCGCCATGAAGCACTTTTTCAGGCTGCTGGAATGATTCATTTTCGATTTTTACGGCTTTGTCGAGGCTGTCCATGTTTTGGAGTTTGTGCGCACCAATATATTCTATTAAATCTTCTTTTCCGTTAAATTTCGGATTTCCTTGCTTATATAAATAACTTTTATTTGGATTCAAATTAGTATTTGTAACATAGCTCACACCCGGCTGATAATCCTTGTTGCCCATAAAAACGGAATCTTTAGGATTGCCATAATTGGTGATATTTAACAATCGTTGGTCTGCCTGCGAATAACCTTTTTGAGCCAGAATTTTTCCAGTACCAAAAGCGTTGAAAGTAACGGCCTTTGTTCCTGTTTCTGCAGAAACAAGCTGTGCAAGGCTTCCACCCAGAGAATGTCCGGATAAAACGATTTTTGACGACGGATAAGCTTGTTTTATTTCATTGTAAGTGTTTTGGGCATCTTTAAGCTGATTTGGTTCAAGCATTCCGGCCATTTTTATGTCACTTCCAAAAAAATCTTTGGCGTTTTCTTTTAAATGGTGCCATCCTGAATCAGTTCCTCTGTAAACTATTGCAATTTCTTTCCCCTTTTTATAAGTTTCAGAGTAATAGCCCGTTTTATTATTGGAATCTGTGCTTACCAGCTTCCACCCATCAGGTATTTTTCCATTGCCGTCATTGTAAACGCAAATTGACATTTCTTTTAAATCTTCGTGTGTTTTTGTGTTTTTCATGTTGTTTTTTCTCCCCAGTTTAGTATAATAATTCAATGAAAATCGATTTTTTTGCTTATAAAAAATTTTATGGAACTCATATAATGGCCTTATTAGGCTTTTTTCATTTTAAACTTGCCCTTTTTATTAGCGGTACACCAGAATATTTATTGTTTCTTTTTCCGTTATTTTTTGCGTTATATAGTATTCCAGCGATTTTCTTTATTGTTGAGTTTTCTATCAAATCACATATCACAAACCGTTTTTTTCTGAGAGATATTTTCTATGATATTCTTTGTGATGTTGGGTTGTTCTTATATATAACACCTTTTTATGTGATTTTAATTTCTTTTCTTCCTCCATACCAGCATAGATATTTAACAAAAATCAATCTCATCCCACTTTTCTTCCTTTTCTTAATTCTTCAAGCCCTAAAAATAGCCCAGCGTATCCGAGAACGGAAACAAAAAGTCTGATTGTCATGTTGAAAAGCATTATAACAAATTCCATTGAGCCTTGACGGTCAACTTTTTTAATTTGTTTTTTGATAATTAGCTACGAACCAATGTATCTAATGTTCATTTATTCCTAATAATTCCTCCATTTATGTTAATATTTTTTTATGAAAATAAATTCTCTAGATGAATATTTTTCGCTTAATCTGATAGCTTTGCTCGGATTATTTCTATTTTTGCATTATTTGTGGTGGTTTTTGATGATAATGATTCCTGTGGAGCGCGAGATGGCGTTTTTTGCAAATTATGGAATTTTTGAGCATATTATCGGTTATTTGGCAAGATTTCATATTCCATTTGTTTTGATTTTATTTATAGTTTTTATAATTGAGTTTTTACTCTATGATAGGTCTGACAAATTAACTGTCATTTCTGTCCATCTTCCTAAAAACAAAGCATATTTATTCTTGTTCTATTTTGGAATTTTCATTTCAATAACCCCGTTTTTGATTTATATAGTTTTATATTTTGTACCATACTTTTTTGAATCGATTAATCCTTTCTTTTAAGAAATTGTATGAAAAGCATTATACCAGATTGTTTTGAGCTACTTAGGTCAAGTTTTTGCTTTGTTGCGGGCAAAAATCTACTATATCTCGCCTAATCCAAATCCATTACAACGAATTTTCAAAAATCCATCACACGTATTATTTTCCAAAACCTCATAACCCCTGAAAAACCGGTAAAAAACGGCACTTATAGACCTTGTGGTCTAGATCCTGTTATCTAAAGAAAAAACCTGATATTTCAATCCCCGAGCCGATGAGAAACTACTTCAATGAGGGGTAATATGAATTTGTAAATAATATATTTGAACTAATTGTACAAAAAAATATATGGGGAGGAGCACAGAGCTATGAGAAGAAGCCTGGAGTTTAAGAAAAAAGCAAGAATCATAATTGTGGATGACAATTATGAGCACCTTTCAGGGATTAGGGAACTGATTGAGGTCGAAAGCGACTTTGACGTGGTGGCGACAGCTACCTGCGCAAGTGTTGCAATAAGCTTAATCAAAAAGTATCGTCCCGAAATCGTCTTGATGGACATAAATATGCCCGAAAAAGACGGTTTGACTGCGATAGCAGAGATTGAAAATCTGGATTTAGGGGTCCGGACAATCGCTTTGACGGGATATGACGACCCTGATTTGATTTTCAGGGCAATGAAAATAGGTGCAAAGGGATATATTCTTAAAACCATGGCTTCAGCTCAGCTCATTTATGCGATTGAGGAAGTTGCGGCAGGCAAAATCTACCTCCCCTCCACTTTATCATCGCGATTCTTTGAATACTTCCAGAACTCTTTCAAAGAAGAAAACCAGTCAATCATGGACGAAGAAAACCTCCTCAATTACCTTACACAGAGAGAAGAAGAAGTCCTCGACCTTTTAACACAGGGAATAACCTACAAAGGCGTTGCACAAAAACTGTTTATTTCTGAAACAACCGTAAAAACCCACGTGAACAACATTTTCCAGAAATTACAGGTAAATGACCGTACACAGGCAGTACTTTACGCCTTGAATAACGGCTTTTTGAACAGAAGACGCGTAAAAATCGCAATATAAGAAATAATCGTCACCCTGAACTTGTTTCAGAAATGTCTGTTACAAGCCGGCAAGATTCCGATACAGGTTCAAATGACATCTATTGATTACAATTAACCACAACGATAAAGAAAAAGAAAAAATGACCTTACCGAACTACAAAAAGAACTTTTTAAAAGATTTAGTTTACCTTGCACAAACAAAACCCGTGCATAAGACTATAATCAAGGGTCTTTTCCGCTTTGCGCTCGAACCTCTGCTCGAGGCGCAGAACCAGAAAGCCGTTGTTCTTATCCGTATGTTCGATACGTCAGAAACCGAGGGCGTTTTAAAGCGCCTCGAGTTCAATCAGGCTGAAGTTTACTCTTTCTGTGAGAACCTCAAAGGCGAAAACCTCGAAAGAGAAAAAATCTGGGGCGATACGGAGTTTCTCGTCGTGCTTTCGCCCAGATATTCCGCGGTTATGGTCTGGGATTATTCGACGGAAGAAGTTAAGGATACATCGTGCCTTTATTACCTGCTCAACTCCCGCGATGTGAACAACGTCATCCGCACGATTTCGGCTAATTCTTTGATTGATTTGAATCGTTATATCATAGAATTCACGCCCGAGCGCCGTGCAAACGAACTTTTAAACAAAGCCGTGCACAAATTTATCGATTATGCGAACAGTTTTGTCGAAGAAGCGAGCGCCTCAAAGGCTGAAAACGACCTGCTCGAGGCAAACGAAGAACTTCTTCAAAAATACGAATACATCTCAAACAAAGCAAAACTAATTTCTCACGAAATTAAAAACCACCTTTCTGTCATCGACCTTTATTCAAAAATAATCGAAAAAAGATGCGAAAAACTCAAAGACGGCGAGGAAAAAACTTCGATTTGCGGCGGAATTAAATGTATTAAAAAGTCAAAAGAAATGATTGCACAAATGCTCTCGGAACTCAAAACAATTCAGGTTCCGAATGTCCTGCCCGTAAGCTTAAAAGATATGCTGGCGACCCTGAACGATTTGACTGCTCCCTGCGCGGCTGAAAAAGACAAAGAACTTGTCATAAAAAATGACCTTGACGCCCAAATCCTTGCAGATGAGGGAAAAACGCTTAATGTTTTAATGAATCTTGTCTATAACGCGCTGGATTTTGCCGGAAAAGACGGAATCAGGGGCAAAGTCGAAGTCGAAGCAGTTTCTGGCGGTACAAACATGCTCAAAATCCTTGTAAAAGACAACGGAAAGGGCGTTCCGGATGATGTTAAGGACAAAATCTTTGAAAAGGGCTTCACTTCAAGAGTTACCGGAAACGGGCTCGGACTTTATATCTCAAAAACAACCATGCAGGAGCAATACGGCGATTTGAAGCTCGTTGAAAATTACAAAGACGGCGCAGCATTTGAAATTGAAGTCCCGGTGTTGTAAGGGAGGATTGAAAAATGGATTTATTAAATATCAGAGCGGTAGAAGTTACAAAACTGGCAATGGACGGGCTCCTTGAGCGCCAGAAAGCTATTGCTTCCAACACCGCAAACTCAATGACCGACAATTACCAGAGAAAGGATGTTGCTTTTGAAGATCAGCTCAGAGATATTATCTCAAAAGACGAGATAAGAAAAGAAATCCGCATGCAAAACAGCACAAACCCGATTAGCGCCAATGCTGCACAAAAACTCACGCGCGAACATGCGATTTTTCTGAACCAGCGGGATTATACGGAGAATTTTAAACCAGAAATCCTCGGTGACTACTCGGAATGCGACTACGGAAACGGAAATAACGTCGATATTGAAGAAGAAATGATGGACATGGCAAAAACCGGTACCCAGTACCAGATTATGTCCTCTCTGGAAAGCAAAATGCTCACAAACATCGCTCAGGTCGTCAAAGGCGGACAATAATTTGGCTTCCTGAACAGGTAAAATACAAAATGCGTATTGAAAAACTAAACCAAACCAAATAGGAGAAAAATACAGAATGAGTTTCAGCTCTTTTGATATTAGTGCATCGGGCATGCACGCCCAGCGGGTAAAAATGGATACGATTGCAAGCAATATTGCAAACGTCAACACAACCCGCCATCCTGACGGCTCTCCGGGCGTTTATGTAAAGAAAAACGTAACTTTTAAGGCAATTTATCAGGATAAACTCGGCTCAACAGCCCCTCCGTTTCCGAGCGGCGACCATGAAGCATACTGGAGCGCAAACAACGGAACAGTAGCACTCAGAGGCGGGATTACCTACGACGAAAAAAACCTCGCGCAGGGCGTTCAGGTTGAAGAAATCACTGAATCAAAAGACCCTTACAAAACAATCTACGACCCGTCCAACCCCGAAGCTGACGAGGAGGGCTATGTTGTTGTTCCTAATATCAATGTTGTTGAAGAAATGGTGAACATGGTTTCTGCCTCACGCGCCTATGAGGCAAACGCCGCCACCGCTGAAACGACAAAAAGCATGATTTCTGCCGCACTGAGAATCTAAAAGGTAAAAAATGAACATTCCAATGAATAATTTAAACTCAATAGCCGGTTATAACAAGGTTTTTGACCAGAATTTACAACAATTCAACAAAAACCTTGAGCAGAGCGAAACGCAGTTTGATAAAGTGCTTAACCAGCAAACCGCAATGATGGACGCCAACCCGCCCGTTATAAATGGAAACATTGAGCTTAATGTCGGGCTTGAAAATATGGGAATTACGCCAATAGAGGGGCTTGAGGGAGCTTCTGACGTGAGAAAAGCCTCGCCTGTGGAACAAACTGCAAAGGATTTCGGGCAGGCATTTTCTAACGGGTTGAATTCGGTGAACAATTTGCAGGCAGACGCCGAAAGTGCTGCTGAAATTATGGCATCAGGCGGCGATATCAGCGCTCATGACGTAATGATTGCCGCAGAAAAAGCCAATATCTCAATGCAGATGGCTATCCAGCTCAGAAACAAGATAATTTCGGCTTACAACGAAATTAACAATGTAAGAATCTGATTTTATTTCAAAAAAGATTGTTATAACTTATTAACGATTTTTAAATTATCATTAATCCTGTGATAAACGAAGTAACAAAGCTGGATAATATCAATAATTTCATTTATTTCGTTTTCTCTACTTGTAGTTTTTAATAGCCTTTCTAATTTTACAAAGAGTTTTTTGAATTCAACACGGAGGTTTCTGATTCTGTCATTTTTTGTCATTTTTGTTACCTTTCTTATTGATTATTTTATTATAGATTAATAATTAATT
>URHD01000075.1 GCA_900547585.1 uncultured bacterium
AATGTCATATTTGATGAGAGGTAAGAATCGACTAAGGCGACACTAGATTAGATTTTTCGGGATTTTCAGCTTCTTTTTTTGCTTCGTGAAGTTTATCTGATTCTTCGGCGGTTCTGTTCAGGTATTCGGGGAATTTTTCACCCTCCAAATCGCTGTGTATAAACCTTTTTTCAGATTCTTTCATAAAATTATCAGCGAGTTTGCAGATTTTTGTCTTGTAGTCAAGGAGGGCAGTTGCCGCAAAACTGATGATTCCCATAAAAATCCCTGTGGCAGCAGCTTTCCCGGGGAAAAATTTGCCCCGTTTTATCCCGTCATATAATAATTGTGCACACAAACCTGCTCCACCGACAGCTCCGGCAGTGAACGAGGCATCTTTAATAAGTTCTTTTTCTGCTTCGCGGGCTTCTTTTACATATTTATCAACCGCTTCGGGGGTATTTATGAATTTTCTTACAGATCTTGTTCTCGGGTCGAGAAGATCAATAGTTTTAACAGGCGCTCCTGATGCGCTGACTGAAGTAACGCTGTTTTCCATATCTCAATGCTCCTTTTTGATATAATAAACCGGAGCATGGGATTTTTTGATACCTTTGCGGCTAAATTTTAATATAAATTAATAATCAGAAATGTTTGCGTCATCGTCGTCTTCGAGCGAGGACAAATCTCTTGTGCTCGACGTATCGAACTCATCAGGGAGCAAATCCGAATCAGGGAAAACGGTTGATTCGTCGAATCTTGTAGCGTTGAGGTTTTCAGAAGCCGAAAAATCAGAGCCGGAAAGGTCACTTTCGATGAGGATTGCGCCCGCCATGTCCGCGTCGGTGAAATTGCAATAACTTACTGCTGCATAGCTGTAATCAGTACCGTTCAGCAGCGATTCCGAGAAGTCGCATTCCACGAGATTGCTCCTTGTAAAGTCACATGAGGTCAAATCGCAGTTTATGAATTTGCATTCTGTTAAATGAGCTTCACTGAAAGAGCTTCCGGATAAATCACTGTTTGTGAAATCAATTTCGGCGAGATTTGTGCCTGAAAAGTCCATTTCGCTCAAATCCAGCTCTCCCATTACTTTTCTGTAGTCGTTAAATTCAGCAGGATTGTTGATTATCAAATCATATAAGTCTTCTTTTGTGTATTCAGGCATTTTTTTCTCCTTAGTCTTCAATAATTCTCATCTGCATTGCCAGAAGTACCGCCTGGGTTCTGTTTGAAACTTTAAGTTTTTTGAAAATGCTGTTTAAATGCGTTTTTACGGTAACTTCGCGGACAAACAGGCTGTCAGCTATCTGCTGGTTGCTTGCACCCTGCGATACAAGCTTTAAAACTTCTTTTTCACGTGCTGTGAGCGGCTCTACAGTGCCTTCCTGGGTAAATTTCAGGTCAACAGCGGGCGCTTTTTTCTCTTCTTTTTGCCAGTTTGAGCGTCTTAAAAGCGCTTCGATTCTGGCGAGCAGGTTGGGCAGGATAAACGGTTTTACAATATAATCATCCGCACCGAATTTCAGCCCTGAAATCTCTTTTTGTTCCTCATTCAGCGCCGTAATCATTATAATCGGAATAGAGGAGTATTTTTTGTTAATTCTGATTGCTTTGAGGGTTTCCCAGCCGTCCATGTTCGGCATCATGACATCAAGAAGCACCAAATCGTATTTTGATGAGTCAACAGAGAGCTTTTTCAGCCCCTGCAACCCGTCCAGCGCAACATCGACCTCGTAGCCATACAGCGGCAATGCGTCTGCAAGGTACTTGGGGTTGTCATCTATTATTAGAATGTTTGCTAATGACGGCATAAATAATTCCTGTTTCCAATTATAAATGTAATTTTAATCTATAATCCTTTTTTTATCAAACATTTGTACGGTTTTTTCATACATTTGAAGTATTAAGGGTATTTTGCCGTGATTACGCGTTCAATTCCGCTTAAATCTTTGTAAATTTCAATATCTATGAAGCCGTTAGCATTAAACAGCCTGCTGACGTCATCAAATTGACCGATTCCGAGTTCAAAGGCAATTGAACCGCCGTTGTTCAGATGAGATGGGGCGATTTTAATGATTTTTTCGTAGAATTCAAGCCCTTTTTCATCCTCTGTAAAGAGCGCTGCTGCGGGGTCAAAATCTCTTACTTCGATTTGCAGATTTTCTTTTTCCGAAAGCGGGATGTAGGGCGGATTTGAGACAATCAGGTCGAATTTTTCCTGAATATTGGAAAAAAGATTTGATTTTCTGAAAAGAGCCCTGTTCATAAGCCCCATTCCCATTGCGTTATCGAGCGCGCACCTCAATGCGCCGGTTGAAATATCGACACCCAGCACCTGCGCGTCAGAATCAAGCGCAATCAGGCAGGCGATGCATCCTGAGCCCGTTCCGATGTCGAGAACCTGCTTGTAGTTGTATTTTTTTATTAATTTCAGCGATTTTTGCACGAGCAGCTCGGTTTCGGGGCGGGGAATGAGCGTATTTTCGTTCACTTTGAATTTTTTGCCCCCGAAGAAAGCACATCCGAGAAGCTGGGCGAGCGGGCGATGGGTTTTTATTCGCTCGTTGATGGTATTTTCGATTTTTTCACAGTCAAAATCGTTTATTTGTGCACCTTTGAGTAAATCGGTGCGCGAATATCCGGTTAGTGCCTCAATTGCAAAATCTACTTCCGCAGCTGCTTCATTTTCTTCAAATCCGGCGTTTTTATAGTGGTTAATCCATTGTCTTCGCATCTGATTCCTCTAAAATTTCACTAATCATCTCTTTCAAATCAAGCCTTGAAAGTCCGTTTGTTTCTTTTGGGGCGATTTTATGCTGTTTGCAGAGTTTTTCATAATAAAAAAGCTGTTTTTTTGTCGGAGGTTGTTTTGACATGATGAAATTCTGCTGTTTTTTTCTTTGTTCTTTCATCAGGGCTTTTTGCTTTTCCAGAAAGGGTTTTTGGGCTTCTTTCATGTCGAGGTCTTTTTTTATTGCCAGTATGTATTTTTCGATTTCTTTCAAAAACGATTCTTTTTCAAATTCCTCAATAATCCACTCAAAATGCGGATTTTTTTGTTCAAAATAGTAGGTTTCGTCCTCAACAAACAGGTCGATTATCTCAAGGGCTGATTTATTGTTGTGTTTTTTCGTAAAACTTTTGAGAAAGCTCATTAAAGACGCTTTCTGGTTTTTTGTCAGGTTCAAAAAAAGGGTATTTTTAATGTTGTACATTGCTGATTACATTTATTTAAGCAAATCGCCGATATCAAATTTGTTCTTGAGTTTTTGGTTTGTAAACTGCGCAAGCTGTTTCAAAATCGGGTTTGTGGCATTATTTTTAACCTGCTTTTTCTCAGCTGGCTCCTGTTTTTCCTTAGTTTCTTCAAGAACTTTTGTTATGTCGATGATTTTCTCCATGTAATTATTTTAACCCATTTTTGAGATGTTTGCTATATTAAATAAAAACAAAAAATGCAAAAAAGTTGACAAGGTGCGCTATATTATTCAACTATCAATGCAAAAAGCATTTTCGACGCCTATGAGCGAAGCGAATCGAGCTGGAAAAATAAATTCAAGACACTTTTGCGCTTTCTCTTACGACAGGGTCGGGTTTTATTTTAACAACCTTTGATTTTCCCTGATAAGCGCGTCAGCTCCGGGCATTGTTTTTATAAAATCCCAGGGAAGTCCGCGTTCAAAAGGGATTGCGCTTATTGCAAAATCATCTGAAGCCGGCAGCTGGCGTTTTTGGCGCATTTTTTTGTACGCCTGCTTGAACGCGCCAAGATTTCCGCCATCATTGTAAACTTCAATGAGATATTTGCACAATCTCCTGTCCCCGCGTGATAAAAGCGCCTGATAATAATCCCAGTTCACGCTTGAACAGCGGATTTTAATGCCGAGCTGGTGAAAATGTTTTTTTAAATAATTATATTTTTTCTCAAGACTTTTGGCGCTTTCTCTTTCGCAAAACTGGAACGGGGTGTGGGCTTTTGGAACAAAAGTCGCAAATGAGTATGTAAAATCAAAGTTTTTAAAGTTTTTTTTCAGCTTTTTCGCCAAATCAACCAGTTCTTTTATATCCTCCATTGTTTCTGTCGGATGGCCGATCATAGCGTAGATTTTAAAGCCTGTGAGCCCGTTTTCGGATGCGATTTTGACCGCGTTGAAAATTTCTTCTTCGGAAAGGTTTTTGTTTATGACTTTTCTTAGCCTTTCAGAGCCCGCTTCTATCGCAATCGTTGAATGTCTTTGACCGCAGGCAACAAGCGTCTTGATTATTAACGGCGTAATTGTGTCAGCGCGCAAAGATGAAACAGACATCTCAAGCCCGGGAATTTCTTCTTTCTTTTTCAAAATGTATTCACAAATTTTCTCAAAATCCGGATGTGCCGAAATCAATGCGCCCAGAAGCGCAATTTTTTTTGTATGTTGAAGCCCGAAGTCTATTGATTTCACAATTTCATCAAAAGAAACAAAGCGTGTGGGCAAATTCAGATACGAAGCGAGGCAAAAACCGCACCTTTGCGAGCAGCCGCGTGCGATTTCTATTATAAATGTGTCTGAAAAGTAGCTTTTTTCGCTGATAATCGGGGTCGTAATGCAGCCGCCTAAATCTGCAGAAATTTTTTGCACTTTGAGTGGTTTTCCCTCCATCGTTACGGTGCGGGTATTTTCGTCGTATTCAGTCAATGAGGGCACATAAATCCCCTCAACTTTTGAAAGAAGTTTGAGAATTTCGGCTTTTGGCAGGTTTTGGTTCTTTTTGACTACATCAACAACCGTTGTATCCATAAATTCTGCGTCACCGACAATTATAAAATCAAAAAACTCGCAAAACGGCTCCGGATTAGCCGTAAGCACCGGCCCGCCAGCAAAAATCAGCGGAAAATTCTCATCTCTGTCTTTTGCAAGGAAGGGAATCCCAAATCGCTCAAAAATCTTGAACATTCCGAGAAAATCAATCTCAAATGAGAACGAAAAACACATCAAATCCACGTCTGAGAGCGGAATCTGCGTGGTTTTTGTGTCCGTGAAAATTCTCTCTACATAATAGTCGGGGCGACTGTCGAGGCGTTTGAAAATCGATAAATATCCCAGAGATGACATCCCGAACGAATAAATTGCAGGAAATGCCGCCCAGATATTGATTTCCGGTGCCCTGCCGGCCGGTCTGTCATATAAAAAAAGTTCGTCAGGTGTTTGTATCAATTTTTGCCGTCCTCGTTCATGATTTTTACATAAATTTCGTCAAAAAGCGTAACAATTACTGCTGCAATCGCCGGAGCAAAGACTACACCTATTACACCGATTAATTTTGCGGCAAGAACGAATGAAAATATAACGATTAGCGGGTGCAAATCCATATATTTTGAGAAAAAGTAGGGTTTAGCCCAGTTATTTTCGATGAATTGGGCAAGAAGCAAAACACCGATAGCAAGAGCAGCAATCACAGGCCCGTGAGAGATTGCTACGAGCAAAATTACCACACCTGAAATCACCGGCCCTACCACAGGCACCAAATCCATAACCGCAGAAATGAATCCGAGGAAAACAGCATAATTTACGTGTAAAATCGCAAGCCCGACAGCCACACAAACTCCGACCTGCGTGATGGAAAGGAATTGTGCACTCACATATCCTCCGACTTTTTGTTCAAGATCGTCAATAATTCTTGATGCGTCATCCCTAAGTGAAGCCGGAAACAGGCGCAGAGTAGAGTTTTTGATTCTTTCTCTGTCGTTTGTAAAGAAAAATACTATAATCGCCACTGTGACAAGAATAGTGATGACGCCCAGCGCACCGACGGTGAAATTTATTGATTTATCAATGATTTCCTGGGCAATTTGTCCGGAATTCGCAAGTCCGGCATCAAGGTTAAAAAGCTGGGAAAGGCTTTGTTTGCCTATTTTTACAGAATCAAGATACATCTGGATGTTATCAATTTGTCCGGGGAGCTGGGTTATGAATTCTTTGATTTCTCTGACGGCCATAACGATTATCGGAATGAATAAGCCAAGTGTCGCCGCAATAACCACAGTGAGCATAATGGAGGTGGCGAGTGTTCTCGACATTTTTTCCGAGAGTTTGTTTACAACAGGGTTAATTGCGCAGGAAATTACGTAACCGACAAAGAGCAAAAGCGCTATATCGGGCATTTTTACAATACAAAAAATAATAAAAAGAATTAAAAGCACAAAACTTATGTTTTTTGCAGTAAAGCTATTTTTAAAATCCATATTCAGCCTCTTTCATCAGCTTTATTTTTACACTGGTGATTTTACTATAAATTTGGAAATTTTAATATAGTATGTTTTTGTAATAGAATAGTGTTGTTAAAAAAAGAGGAATATAAACAGGTGATTCAGGCACAAAAAGGAACAAAGGATATTTTACCGTCAGAAGTCGAAAACTGGCACAGGATGGAGAATGCGGCAAATAAAATTTTTTCAAAAGCGAATTTCAAAGAAATAAGAACGCCGATTTTTGAAGCTACAGAGCTGTTTGCACGCGGAGTGGGCGATTCTACGGATATTGTTAACAAAGAAATGTACACTTTTGAAAAAAGCGACCGCTCTTTGACCTTGCGTCCGGAAAATACTGCGGGTGTTGTGCGTGCATACATTGAAAACGGCTTTGCAAGGCTGCCCCAACCGGTTAAACTCTGGTACAAAGGCCCGATGTTCCGCTATGAACGTCCTCAGGCAGGGCGCCAGCGCCAGTTTCATCAGGTTGGGATTGAAATGTTTGGTGCGTCCGAGCCTTCTGCGGATGCCGAGGCAATAAATCTTGCTGTAAAGTACTTAAACGAGCTCGGTTTGAATGATTTGGACGTTGAAATAAATTCGCTCGGCTGCTTTGAGTGCAGAAATAACTATAAAAACGCACTGAAAGAGGTTTTGAAACCCCATCTTTCCGAACTTTGCGGGGATTGCAATTACAGGTTTGAAAAAAACCCGTTGAGGATTCTTGATTGCAAAAATCCGGATTGCAAGAAGATTTTCGAGCAAAAAGAGATTCAGGAGGTAATTTATTCTGATTTTATCTGTCCTGATTGCGCGGAACACTTTGAAAAATTGAAAAGTTACCTTGATATCCTCGGAATCAAATATTCTGTAAATAAATTGCTCGTGCGCGGGCTGGATTATTACAACAGAACGGTTTTTGAAATAAAATCGAATAATTTGGGCTCACAGAATGCAGTTTGCGGCGGCGGAAGATATGATTCGCTCGTGGAAACGCTTGGCGGAGTGCCTACTCCGGCTGTTGGCTGGGCAATGGGGATGGAAAGGCTTAATTCACTGATTTCAAAGCCCGAAACCTCAAGAATTGATGCTTATATAATCTCCGAAGATGCCGCAGAAGCTATGAAGCTGACTGAAGAGCTCCGTTCAAAAGGTTTTAGCGCCGAATTTGATTTTGGTTCAAAGAAGTTTAAAAAACAGCTAGAAAAAGCTTCAAAAACAGCGAAATACGCTTTAATTCTGCTGGAGAATGAAATTAAGAACAACAAGGTTACGATAAAGAACCTTGATACGTCAGAACAGGTAAGCTGTGCGCGTGGTGAGGTTGTTTCTTATCTTAGTTAGCGGATTTGGGTAAAAACATTTTCGCCAAATCCACGCCCTCATGCTCAAGCAGCTTTACTTTCAAATCCAGCCCGCCTGCGTAACCTGTAAGGTTTCCGTTCGCGCCAATAACGCGGTGGCAGGGGATGATGATTGATATCGGGTTATGGCCGACTGCGCCGCCGATTGCCTGGGCGGACATTGTGGATTTTTTCATTTGTTTTGCAATTTTTTTAGAGATTTCGCCGTAGGTTGTGACTTTTCCGTAGGGAATTTCGCAAAGAATTTTCCACACTGCTTTTCTGAAATCACTTCCTGCTGGCGCGAGTGGAAGTTCCGTGATTTCTGGTTTTTTGTTTGCGAAATACCTCTCGAGCCAGTTTTTTGTATCTTGAAATACTTTTAAATCTGGATTATTTACCATTTCCGTGCTGACAGAGGACGCAAAATATTTTTGTTTTTCTATCCACAACCCGGCAAGGCTTTTGCCGTCGCTTGCGAGAAGAATATTGCCGATGGGCGATTGGTAACTTGTTTTGTAAATCATTTTTAAATCTTTCTTTTATGAATTATTGTTTTGTAGCTGTTGTCTATGAGTTTAAGAATTTTTTTTATTTCTACAGTGCCGTCCAGCGGGATGGTGAACCAGTGTTTTTTGTTCATATGGTAGCCCGGCAGGTAGTTTTTTCCGTCAACAAGCTGTTGAATTTCCTCAGGCGGGGCTTTTAAGTCAATTATTTCAATTTTGCCGTCTTCATTGCGCCCGATGGCTCTGCGTGTGGTTGTCAGTATTGCTGCGAACCATTTGTTTTTGTTTTGATTGCGAAAAATAGCATTGTCAGGAAATTTTTCCCATAAATATTCCGGATTTGCGTTGTATTTTTCTTTTATGTATCTGATTATTTCGTTTGCGTAATCACTTTTGAATACGTCGATGACAAAACATTTTTCACTGATGTCTGTGAGTATTTTTTCATATTCGTTTTTTACTTTTCCGACGAATTCGCCTGCTGCGTCTTGGACATAAACCAGCTGGTATTCTTCATTTGTTGCTTTTTCGATGATTTTTGTGTCAATCGAAGCGTTTTTATCGATTGTAACGACAAATTCAAACAAACCGTCCAAAATATCGGTATTGAATTTGTAAAACCCGTTTTTGCAAACAAATCCATATGATTCCAGTTTTGTGAAGTCCGGTTTTTTGTTTTTGAATAAAAATCCTTTGTAATGCATATTTAAATTATATCAGGAAGGTCAAGCTGTGGCATGAAATATGAGCCGATGAAGGGACGCAATGGGCGTAAGCCTGTTGCTTTTAAATTTTCCCCGCAAGGTCGCGGGTTCGCATTGGTTATAAAAAAACAAGCCGATGAAGGGACGCAATGGGCGTAAGCCTGTTGCTTTTAAATTTTCCCCGCAAGGTCGCGGGTTCGCATTGGTTATAAAAAAACAAGCCGATGAAGGGACGCAATGGGCGTAAGCCTGTTGCTTTTAAATTTTCCCCGCA
>URHD01000076.1 GCA_900547585.1 uncultured bacterium
TCAACTAAGTAGTGCAGATTTTGTATTATTATAAAGATAAAATATACTAAAATGATAGTCGCTTTAAGCACAACAATCACTACAATCGTGCAGAAGATATAAAAATTTCTGCCATATATGAAAGAAAAATATGGAATACAAAGATTATTACGAAATATTAGGCGTCAAAAAGGACGCAACACAATCAGAAATCAAATCCGCATACAGAAAACTCGCAAAAAAATACCACCCCGACGTAAACAAAACGCCCGAAGCATCTGCAAAATTCAAAGATATCAACGAAGCGTTTGAAGTTCTGGGTGACAAGGAAAAACGCCAGAGATATGACAGCCTCGGCTCAAACTGGCAAAACGGCTCGAATTTCACCCCTCCTCCGGGGTTTGAAAACATCAATTTCGACTTTGGCGGCGGCGGATATTCGCAGGGCGGGGCTTCTTATGCCGGATTCGAGGATTTGGGCGGATTTTCCGACTTTTTCAACACAATTTTCGGCGGATTCTCACGCAGCGGCGCCCAATCAAGCCGTGCGGGCTCGCGCGCGGGTTCTTTTTACGAAGATTTAGGCGCGGCTTACACAAAAAAATCCGCTCCGAAAGCCGAAAAGCTCGATTTGAACATTACGCAGGATTTATTCGTAAGCGCAAAAGATATTTTTAGCCAAAAACCCGTCAGCGTAAAAGTCAGCAGCATGGAAAAATGCCCGAAATGCGCTGGTGTCGGTTCTGTTTGTTACGAATGCGGCGGTTCGGGTGTCGTCGTTCAATCCAAACAATTAAGCGTAAAACTCCCGCCCGAAGTAAAAGAAGGACAAAAAATCAGGCTCAAAGGCGAAGGTCAGACCAGTTCGCAGGGCAGACGCGGCGATTTGTACCTCGTAATCCGCTTCAAAGACAAAGAATACGAAATAAACGGTACAGATTTAACAAAAACCATTGAAGTTACCCCCGCAGAAGCCGTAATCGGCGGCAGCAAGGAGATTTCCACGCTACATGGCAGCATTAACATCAAAATCCCGCCAAAAACCTCATGCGGTGCGAAATTGCGGCTCAAAGAGCTCGGGCTTCCCAAAAAAGGCGGCGGTTACGGTAATTTAAACGTAAAAATCAGCCTCGCCCTGCCAAAAGAGCTTTCCGACAAGGAAATCGAGCTTTATAAAAAGCTGCGCGAAATCGAAAGTTCTAGATAAATTTTGCGGTGGGAACCGCTGCGCTATTCCCACCCTACTTTCTTATGTAAAATTATTCGAAATCGGCAATACACCGAAATTCAACATCCAAAACATCAGCTAATTCAAAGAGTTTTCTGAGACTCATATACTTTTGCCCGCGCTCAACTCTGCAAATATACTCTTTAGATAAGTCTAACTTTTCAGCCAAAGCTTCCTGACTAAGATTCTTCGCCTCTCTGTATTTTTTTATATTGTTTCCTAAAATCTTTTTTCTTGACATATGACCTATTTTTCCACATAATATAGAAAGTGTCATTGACCTATTTGTCCAGAAGCTTTAAAGAGGAAAAACCATGCAACAAGAAACCATCAAAGAATTCCACGACATAATCAACACCCTTGAAACAACACTCTACGCTCTAAAATGGCAGCAGCGGGAAAATAACAATATTTTCTGCTTTGACGCAGAAATATCGGTCTTTGATTCGGCACTAAGACGATTAAAGGAATGCTGCGTAAACCACATCGGGTGTTTAGATGAATAACGTGCCGATTCAGGGAAAAAATATCTTATTCCTGATTAAAATAACATAAATTATCCCCAGCATGACAAAAATCACCGGATAAAATACTTCTGACGCTTCACTAGTCATCACAAATCCACCTGCAGGGCTTGAGAGATATTTTTTGTTAAAATCTTGCACATTGTCGTTATATAAACTATTTCCACGGGTCAAATTGTTTGTTTCTTCATAAATATAAAAGACAAACGGGGAGTTCAGCTTGTTATTTCTGTCAGAAATTTGTATATAGGTTCGTTGGTTGTTGTATAAATTTTTACCAAAGTATTGGTAGGTTTTAGCCGTCATCAAGCTTTCTTTTGAAACATTTATTTTTTTATAACTTTTTATGCCCGCAATATACGTCCGTTCCGTTGTGCAAACATAATCCGAATTACAAGTCATAACCTCAGAATCAGGATGAAAGTATATAAAAAGAAAAACTCCAAGAATAACTAATAAATTAAAAATGATACAAATTTTGTATTCAGGTTTTCTGAAATCCATAATTATTTCCTCAAAATAATCTGGTACCACCAATAACTGATTAGCTGATTTATAAACAATTAATCTTTCATCGCCTCATCAAATGCTTTTTGGCGCTCGGCGTTTCTTTTTTCGACTGCTGACGGAGAATAATCAACAGGCTCATAGTCACCATCTTCATACATTTTTTGCAAATCTTTTGAAATATTTTTCAACTCGCCCAGACTTTTGTCGACTTCGTGGTAATTCTGCATTGATGATTGCATGGAACTTTTCATATCCTGCACGGTCATTTTAATCCCGCGTGATTTTATTTCAAAGGAGGGGTTAAGCGTAGGATTAATTTTTATGTCCGAAAGCTCGACAACCACATCGCCTTTTCCTTTTGTAACGCTGTTAAGCTGAACAATATTAAACAAATCCGTAAAATACTCCAGATTTTTAAACTTCATATAAACAGGAAAATCTTCTTTGTTCACACAGATTTCCAAATCCGTAACATTCTTGTATTTTGCGCTGTACATATCACATTGGGCGTTTATTGAATCGGGCTTTTTGATTTTTTTAACAGAATTTTTCAAAATATCTTCGGGTTTTATTTTATTAATCCAGTACAAACCATTTTCATCTTTTGATTCCTGTGCGCTGCCCGAAACTACAATATACGGATTTTCAGAGTATGTCATTTCATCGCCTTTAACATTAATGACCGTGGGCATAGTATGGTATTTGTAATATTTTGAATAATAATTACCGTCTTTTTTGTATTCTTCAATTCTCTGTGTCATGTCGGTCAAATCCATGAATTTGAAACTCACAGAAGCATTGTAATAACAGTTATTGTTTTTGCTATATGCCTCAAGAGATTTTAGCAGCTTCTTTTCGGGGTTAAAACCGTCCCCGTTTATAACCAGCAAAAAACAAACAAATACAGCAACTATCGCTAAAATCTTCTTTCCCATACAAACTCCATCATTTTTTCAAAAGATTCATCAATGCTAACATTGCAAGCCTGTAACTGTCAAGCCCAAACCCTGCAATCTGCCCGACACAAACGGGCGCAATCAGTGAATTTTTTCTGAATTCTTCGCGTGCATGGACGTTTGAAATATGGATTTCGACCGCCGGAAGCGCAACAGCACTGATAGCGTCACGAATTGCGACGCTCGTGTGCGTATAAGCGGCAGGATTTATCACAATCCCTGCACAATCCCCGCGCGCAGCCTGAATTGCGTTAACAATTTCCCCCTCAACGTTGCTCTGGAAAAATTCCAGCTCAACTCCGAGTTCTTTTGCCAGAATCTCAAGTTCCGCGTTGATTTTTTCAAGCGTCAAAGTTCCGTAAACTTCGGGCTCACGCGTTCCGAGAAGATTCAAATTCGGGCCGTTTACAATTAAAATTTTCATAACTTAAACCCTGCCATAAATGTCAGAAAGCCTTACAATGTCGTTTTCGTCAAGAATATCGCCTCTTTGCACCTCAATCACCTTAACAGGAACATCAAACGGGTTCTGGAGCGAGTGTTTTTCTTCAACATTAATGTTTATGCTGTCACCGGGGTGCATTTCGTACTGTTCGTCCTCGCAAATAACGATTCCCACGCCCTCAACAATTACCCAGTGCTCGCTTCTGTGGTGGTGAAGCTGGAGGCTGAGTTTTCCGCCCGGATTAACCTGAATGCATTTTGTTAAAAATCCGTTGCCCTCATTAATAACCGTGTACCAGCCCCACGGACGGTAAACCGTCTTATGAACGCGGCTTGTGCTGTCGTGTTTTTCGTTCAAAAGCTTCACAACCTTTTTAACTTCCTGCGTTTTTGATTTTTCGCAAACTAAAAGCGCATCTTCGGTTTCAACGACCACCATATCCTCAAGCCCTATTGTAGCAACAAGTTTTGAGGTCGAAAGCACCATGGAATTCTTGCTGTCAAGGTCGAGAACATTGCCCTGAATGTAATTTCCGTTGATATCCTTTTCAGCGGTGTCATAAATCGCTTCCCACGAGCCCAAATCATGCCAGCCGCAGTCCAGAGGCAGCATAACAAGCTTTTTCGAGAACTCCATAATCGCGTAATCAAGTGAAATATCCGGCATTTTGTTGTAATCAATATATGAAATCGTGGGCGATTGCGAGCTGATTTCGCTGTTCTGGACAATATCGTAGATTTCGGGCGCAAACTTTTTGAATTCCTCCATCATAACCGACGCTTTGAAAACGAAAATTCCGCTGTTCCAGAAGTATCTGTCGGATTCGCAGTACTCTTTTGCGACTTCAAGGATGGGTTTTTCCGTGAAAAACTCGACTTTCATCGCTTCGTCGGAGATTTCTTTTATTTTTTTGTTGTTTTTTGTGCGGATGTAACCATAACCCGTGTCAGGCTTGTCGGGTTTTACGCCGAGCGTGACGATATAATCCTGTTGCGCGAGTTTTACCGCCTCTTTTAGCACACGCGTGTATTCTTTTTCGTTCTCAATTGTGTGGTCGGACGGCGAAACGATGATTACAGGGTCATCGTCAGGAATATCGAGCATCTGGATGTATTTTATGCCCACAGCGACCGCCGGCGCCGTATTTTTAACGGCAGGCTCGGAAATCATGCGATAGCACGAACTTCTGCAAAATTTTTCCTGCAATTGCTCAAGCTGATAACGCACCTGCGAATCAAGGTTTACATTTGTTGCGGTAATGATATTTTTGTCATCAACATTGGAAAGCAGCCTCAAAAACGTGGTTTTAAAGGTCGAATCATCGTCCGAAAACTGCATAAGCTGCTTCGGCTGGAGTTCTCTGCTCAAAGGCCAGAGCCTGCTTCCGCTCCCTCCGGCAAGAATTATCGCATAAACGTTGCTTTCCATAGTTTTTAAACCTTTCGATTTTAATAATAACTGACACCCTGAACTTGTTTGACCGGTTTTGCTGAAATCTATGATTTCGTACAAAATGTCTGGTTTTCCACAGGGTCTGTCTAATGGAATCCGGCTGTTTGCAGCGTCCAATCGGAAAGCCTGAAAACAGTTTCCACTATCGGTAAGATTCCGAACCAAGTTCGGAATGACAGCCCGATATAACCAATTGTATTAAATTTTGACAATAATGTCTAATATTTAATCATTGAAACAATTTCAATATCTTTCGGAAGCTTTTCTCTGCCTTTCAAATCGGAAAGCTCAATAACAAAAGCCGCTCCGACAATATCCGCACCTGTTTTTTGAAGAAGTTTTATACTTGCGTTCACAGTACCGCCGGTTGCGAGCAAATCGTCAATAACGAGAACCTTTTTGCCCGGTTCAACAGCATCAACATGCATTTCGATTTTGTCCGTACCGTATTCGAGCGCATATTCCTGAGAAATGGTTTCCGCAGGGAGTTTTCCGGGTTTTCTGATTAAAACAAGACCCGCTTTGAGGTTGTAAGCAAGCGCAGAACCGAAGATGAAACCGCGCGATTCAATCCCCACAACGTAATCGATTCCTTTGTCCTTAAATTTTTCCGTCAAAAAGTCAATTATCAATTCAAGAGCGCGCGCGTCTTTCACTGCGGTTGTGATATCGCGAAAAACAATCCCCTCTTTTGGAAAATCCACAATATCTCTGATTTTTGATTCTACATAACTATTCATAATTCTCTCCTGTATATGTTTTTGTCTGAAATTTAGTTTCTGTCCTTGTCATCTCCCACTCGATTGGAGATTCCCGGTAAAGCCGGGAATGACACATGTTTTTTGCCTTTTCCCTCTCCGATGGGGGCGGGTGGGGGCTGGAATGCGGGGAATTTTACCCCAGCGCCTGATTCACATCCCCGATAATATCCTCATAATCCTCCAGCCCCACGGATAACCGCATAAAGTCATCGGAAATCCCGCATGCCCGCAATTGCTCGTCGTTGAGCTGCCTGTGGGTTGTAAGGCAAGGATATGTGATAATTGAACGCGAATCGCCGATGTTTGTGGCATGGATAAGCAGTTTTACGTTCTCAATAAAGCGTATTCCCGCTTCGCGCCCGCCTTTTACGCCAAAAGCAATAATCGACGATGCGCCTTTTGGTAGATATTTTTTCGAAAGTTCGTAATATTCACCGCCCTCAAGCGCAGGATAGTTCACCCATGCGATTTTCGGGTGGTTTTTAAGATATTTTGCAACTTTCAAAGCTGTATCAGAAACTCTTTGCATTCTCAAATGCAGCGTTTCAAGCCCCAGAAGCGTCAAATAAGCGTTAAACGGGCTCATGCAGCTTCCCAGGTCTCTCAAAAGCTGCCCGCGCGCTTTCACGATGAAAGCAGCCTCCTTAAAGGTTTCTGTGTAGCTCAATCCGTGATAAGTCGGATCAGGATTCACAAGGTCGGAAAATTTACCCGATTTTACCCAATTAAATTTTCCGGAATCAACAATCGCTCCGCCCATGGAATTTCCGTGTCCGGAAATGTATTTTGTGAGCGAATGAACCACGATATCCGCCCCGAAATCAAACGGTTTGCACAAATAAGGCGACGGAACCGTGTTATCAACTATCAACGGAATCCCATGCCTGTGCGCAACCTCAGCCAGCGGCTCGATATCAGAGATGTTGAGCTTGGGATTGCCCACCATTTCGGTAAAAATGCACTTTGTTTTGTCCGTAATTGCCTTTTCGTAGGCTTCAGGGTCTTCGGATTCAACAAAAATCGTCTTTATCCCGAGTTTTTCGAGCGTTACGCCCAGAAGATTGAACGTTCCGCCGTAAAGTGTCGAAGACGCAACCACCTCATCGCCCGCTTTTGCAAGGTTCAGCACCGCAATCAAGGACGCTGACTGCCCTGACGAAACACAAAGCGCCCCGACGCCGCCCTCAAGCATTGCGAGGCGTTCTTCGAGCACCTGAGTGGTAGGATTTGAGATTCTTGTGTAGATATCGCCCGCTGTTTTCAGGTCAAAAAGGTCGGCAGCGTACTGCACATTGTCAAAATCAAACGCCGTTGTCTGGTAAATCGGAACGGGTATGCAATGACGGTTGTCTTTGGCTTTATGCGCGCCTTGAACGAGAATTGTATCGAATTTCATGTCTTATCCTCTGATATTTCCCTTAATAATGTCCGAAACCCACGGCAAATAGCTGTAACGCCCCATCAAAGCCCCGATTGCAAGATAAATAAGCACAAGAAATATCAAAAAATTCACCACTGAATAGCCCATAATTATAGGAGTGTTCAGATAAAATGTTATTATGCTCACGATATTGTTGATGATGGGAATAAAATTGATGATTTTCATAACCAGCGCAAGCCCTGCTCCGACAATAAAAATCGCAAATGCAATAAAAATCGACTGATAAATATGAAACTGCAAAAACGGACGGATTCCGCGTTTCATAAGCGCTGCGATAATCAGCCAGATAAGCCCTATCAGGCAATTTACATAACTAAGTGCCGCTATTATTCTCTCAATCGGAGCCGGCCCCGTGTAATAAGAATCTCTCTGCAATTTTTTTCCCTTTTTTAATCTGAAAAAGCACTTTTTTAGGCACTTTTTCTTTTTATATATTCCTGAACGATTTCAAGATAAACAAGTTTGTTTTCATGGTTGTCAGCATCGGCTTTGAGCGCTTTTCTGTAAGTATTTATCGCTTTTTCAAGCTCGCCGAGCATGTAATATGTATTTCCGATGAAAGTGTAGGTTTTCGGGTCGTCAGGTTTGATTGCTGCTGCTTTTTCGTACAATGAAATCGCTTCTTCGTATTTTTGTTCTTCAACTCTGATATTTGCGAGCAAAATATAGGCATTCGGCATATTCGGATTAATTTTTATTGCTTCTTCATATTTTTTGATTGCAAGCTCGGTTCGTTTTTCATCCGAATACGAAATTCCGTGGCAAACATACGCCTGATAGAAATTCGGGTCTAATTCGTAGCATTTTTCAAAATACCTGTCCGCATTATCAAAATCTTTCATTGAAGAATAGCAGTTTGCGAGCGTAATATAGCCTTTTAAGAACTTATCGTCGAGTGCAATCGCTTTCATCAGAACATTTACAGCCTCTTTGTAAACCAGCATGGACATAAGAACCGTTGCCTTGCTCAAATAAGTTTCAGGGTCGGGTTTCAGGGCGATTGCCTTGTCATAATAGAGGTTTGCAGTTACATAATCTTTTGCGTCCTGGTACAAAAGGGCGATTGCGCTGTAAAGTCCCGGGTTTTTCGGGTCAATTTTCATTGCGCGGTTATAATTGTTCATAGCCTCGTCAAACTGGCGCAATTCTGCGTATGCGTTGCCGAGATTGAGGTAGATTGTATAATTATTTGTTTCAATTTCTGAAGCGCGCGAATAATAGTTAATAGCAGCGTTCATATTTCCGAAATAAAAATGGATGCTGCCGGCATTTATCAAAGCTTGAGCGTTCATGCCGTTGATTTTAAGCAGGTTTTCATAAACGCCGAGGGCATCCTCGTATTCGGCGTTCATAATATGGATTTTTCCCAGTTCAATGTAGTTGTTTTCATCCTCGGGATTTTGGAGGATTTTGTTGAGTAGTTCTTCTTTTAGATTTTGTTCTTCGTTTTTAAATTTCATAGTAATAATATTTTACTACAAGATTTTCATGCGGTCTATTTTAATTTGTCCGAGAAAAATTCGTGATAAGGAACGAAGTGACGTGAACGAATTTTTTGAG
>URHD01000077.1 GCA_900547585.1 uncultured bacterium
AAGGTGAGCCTTGGGCGGTTCGCGCAGGCGAATCGACTAAGGCGACACTAGATTAGATAATTTTTCAATAAAAAAGCCCTCATTTGAGGGCTTAAAATTCTCTATTAGTCTAGTTTTCCTTTTAGTCTGTTTTGTCTGAAATTATTAATTAAGCAATGAAGTTTGTTCCGAATCTTGTTGCGCCCAGAAAATAGCATTCTTCAAGCATTGATTCAAGGCTTGTATATCTTTTTCTGGGGGGCTGTTTTTGTGCTTCTTCTACTCTTGCTTTTGTATCGTGATATTGTGTTGTAATTGATAAAGTATAGTTTGCGAACGGGTTGGAAATCATTGTCTTTGCTCTCTTTCGGTTTTCTCTCTTGTATATATATAAACAAAAAAAAGTATATAAAAATTGCCTTTTTTTATATACTTTTCTTAATATTTGTTTACAATTCAGAAAAAACGTTATCTGGTAACTTCGTCTACTTCCTGTGCACGGTCAGAGCGCGTATGCATAACGTTTTGGATTGTTTTTTCCTGCTTGATTGCGTTTTGTGCGTTTTCCATGTTGACATTTTTTGTCATTGAGCCCCAGTTTGTATACGCAAACCAGATTCCTGCTGCTGCAATAAGGATGATGAGTAATCTAATCATATAATTTCTCCATAAACTTTTTACGCAAGTATTATAATACTTTTCTGCTCTTGTGTAAAAATTTATTAAAAAAATTTTTTTCTATGGCAAATTAATTCGCTCAGCAACATTAAATAACCATAACAGGGAAATAATATGCGTATCCAGTCATCACAAATTTGTATTACACAGCCAAAAGACAACAAAAATCTCCAAAAAACGCCTCAAAAAATTGCACAGGCTAATTCTGAGGGGAATTTTGAGCTTCGTTCAAAATTCAATGACCACCTTATGTCATTCGGAGCAAGGGTTGATAAGGGGCTTGAGCGGTTTTATGACACAAACAAAGACAGAATGCCCCTTACGCTGCGCAGATATGTTGAATCTATCGACGATAAATCCCGTCTTTCACCGCTGGAAGCTCAAAAAAGGGCT
This sequence comes from uncultured bacterium, assembly GCA_900547585.1. Lineage (GTDB taxonomy): Bacteria > Cyanobacteriota > Vampirovibrionia > Gastranaerophilales > Gastranaerophilaceae > Spyradomonas. Next base: position 1,051 of record URHD01000077.1, read on the forward strand.
TTTGCCAGCCTGAACAATGCAAAAAATGCGCAGGATATAAAAAAGGCTTTTTCGGACGAACCGCTTTTTCAAAACCTTATAAATCCGCTCGAATCGCGTGCTAAACGCGGGATTTTGCAATCAGCAAGAGAAAATGATGAACTTCTTGCGCTTTCCGGGCAGGGCGTGTTGAAAAACAGGGAAAATTTGACGGTTTATCTTGTGAAAAAGGTTTTTCTTGAGGCAAAAACAGTTGAAGAAATAAACAAAGACCTTGAAAACGACCTTGACCCTGATTTTAAGGCGGATTTTAGGTTCAAAAATCCCGATTCTCCGTATGTTTACGGCTCGACGTTAAAGGCACTGGGTATTCAGCTGCCGGAATTTGAATATCAGCAGTCTTTGAGGTTCACCAAGGACGGATATTCGGATTCTGTCGGGGAAAAAATCCGTCAGGGGCAGATTGCGTTCTGGAATTCCTTAAGTGACGCGGACAGAACCGCAAGAGCACGAAAATCAGTGGAAAAAATCGAAGCATGGTGGAATTCTTTCACAAAAAACGAGATTCTTGATATGCTTGCTGACCAGACCTCGGAACTTGAAATGCTGAAAGCCTTTAAAAAGCACACCAGAGCACTGGAAAAGGCTCAAAAAAGAACAAAAACCGAAATCGACGAACAAACAGAGGTTCAAACTTCCCAAAAACATACAAAAGTCGGTTCAAGCAGGCTTTCGCAGGACGAACTTTTTCTGAAATGGGCGTCCAATACCCTTAAAATCTGGCAAGCGAACATGTCCGAGGCGGATAGGGATTCGCTCCATATAAAAAGAATGCAGCGAATGGCGTCGCGCTGGGCGGGCATGAGTGCTGCGGAGAGAACCGATTACATTTCAAAGATGAAATCGGGCTCGGAAACGCTGCGATACACGATGATTGATGCTTGGAATCACAGTTCTGACCTTATAAAAGAGCTTTCGGGCTTTTTGAGGGCAAAACAGGTCTTAAAACCGGCTGATTTACTATATTCAACAGCTGAATTCAGCAGTTTTCAGTCGCAGATTATGACAGAATTCTGGGAGAGCCATCCTGATTATGCATCAGAGTTGGGCAAAAAGATTGTTTTGTCGCAGGAAAAAATACAAAGATCAATCTCAAGCGGCACTTTTGAAGAACTAAAAAAACAAATCATGCGCGACAAAAACCAGCGTGTTAAAGAGATGGAAAAATACAAAAAATTGCTGCAAACTCCTGAAATCTCTCCTCAAAATATAAACCGTCCGCAATACCAGAAAGATTTTGCGGATGCATACAACAATCACGTTTACGGCAGGGTGAAATCAATGCCGAAAAACTTCTACAATGATATGTATGAAACCGTTTTTGAACTTTTGCCCGAGGATGCAATACGTGCGTGGACAAAAAATCTTCGCGGTGAGATTTTGAGCGCTCAGGAGCTTGTTACTGTTAAACATTATATTTCAAACGAGCTGCCGGAAGTCGCCAGATTCAACAGGGCGCTTGAGGCAGCGCTTGCTGACACGCTTTATGAATTTACAAGGGATGCCGACGTTTATACAATGTCAAATTCCGACGTAAAAATGGCTATGTATCATCTTGAACGCGGTGAGGAGCCGATTGTGCTGGATTCTCACAAAAACGGCAGGCGTTATGTGTTGAATATCGTCAAAAAGAACAAATCCGTTGACCCAGTGCGCATAAACTCGCTTTATGAAGCTTATAAACAGGATTTGGACGATGAGGAGCTTGAAAAAATAATAAACGACTACTATCCTGCACTAAGTGCCGGTGCTTTTAGCCGGACATTGAAGGATTTAAACATTCCTGATGGTGTAAATATCACAAACGCATCAAAAGAAGACCTCAAAAACTATATGAAACAGTACGGAAAGTCATTGCTTGTGCTCTTTTCTGGAAAAAGTGCTTATCCTGCGGAAGTAAAACAGGCGTTTTATAATAAATTCAAGGCAAATCAACCTGAATTTTCGGCCAAAATCCCGGAATGCATATTTGACAACCCGAATCAGTTCAAAATCGATGCTCAGTTGAAGCGGCTGGCGTTTATGCTCGCTAAAAAATATGATTTTGTGCCCGATTCGTTCATGAAAGACTATTCCGAAGAATTTACCGCAAAAATGCGTACTGCAAAGGATACGGAAACGCTGGATTCTTTTGAAAACCAGTATCTGCTTAAAAGAAAAACACCAGAGGACAGAGGACGTATTGCGGTCATTACTAAAACCGAATTTTCCACCACAAACAAGCTGAAATGCCTCGCAATGGAGCAGGCGCTGGCTGATATTTTGTACGATGCGACCGGCGATAAGCGTGTTTTTGGCATGGCATTTGAAGAATTGTGTGACAATATCGAAGTTTTCCGGCTTGTAAAAGAAAAAGACATTCCCTCGAAAGACAGAATGTACTATTCACACAGCCTTGAGCAGGGAATTTCGCTTCGCATAAACAAAAAGCTGAAAATCGCGTCGATAAACAGGCTTTTTTCTGAATATCTAAACGAAATGAAAATCTGGATAAATAACGACGTAAAAGAGGAAGGGAAAGCTTATTTTGTTGATTTGCTGGGTATTTTGAACCCCGACGAAACCGACACTGAAAAAGATGACGCAATTTCTTCAAGAATTAAAAAATATAACCTCAATCTTGCTCAATAAGCTTAAAAATACTGCTTTAAACCGGAAATAAACGCCCAGAAATCTCTCAAAAGCACAAAAACAAGAAAAATCGCTGCAAGAATGAGTGCAATTTTTTGCCAGATGTTGTAACTGTAAGACGGGGCACGGAATTCGTAATAAGGCTTTCTTGTGCAGTCCAAACCGAGGCTGACTGCCTTAATATAATCCTCCTGCGCCTGTTTTTCGTTACCCAGCAGGTAATACAGGTATCCCCGCTCATAATAAAGCGAAAAATCATCGGGAAAATGCACCAATTTTTCGTCAATTTCTTTGATTGCCGATTCGATTTCGTTGCTCGCCATCTAAATTTAATATCCGATTGACCACTGGAAAGGCTTTTGCGCCGCAGAATTAGAAGATTTGCTTGCCAGTCCGGCTGCTGCTGTTTGATTTACTTCCATTACGCTTTTTGCCTTGTGCAGCAGGTTCTTTTGCTGCATTGCTTTATCAACATTGTAATATGATTTTAAATAATCCAGCCTGTTTTGGAGTTCAACGTTTTCATCGTTTAAAGAAAGCGTTTCTTTTCTGTATTTGTTGAGGGTCATTTCGCTTGCCGTGACAAAATAGTAGCTGACAGCAGAAAGCAAAATGAAAAACACTAAAATCCCGCATAAAGTCCTGTTGACACGGGAGATCGCCATTTCTTTATAGGTCTTATATTTGGGGAAGTAACCGTCAATAATCGGATTAGAAGCGTACTGATTATTGTATGATTGATATTGATTTTTATGTAAATCAACTGCCGGTCTTGTCAATTTAGTTCTCCCATGAAGATATTTTTTTCGCTACCCTTAGTTTTGCAGATCTTGAGGGCGGGTTAATTTCTATCTCTGATTGTGACGCCGTTATTGGCTTTTTGTTAATTAATTCAAGCATCGGAGGCTTGCAATTACAAACCGGATCCGTCGGTTTGCAGCGGCACTTAGCGCTATAATACCTGAAACATTGTTTTACAAGTCTGTCCTCTAAAGAGTGAAAACTTATTATACTAATTATAGCACCAACAGATAATAAATGGAGCACATCATTTAATGTATTTTTAATATTTTGTAACTCGTGATTCACCTCTATGCGAATCGCTTGAAAGACGCGGGTTGCGGGGTGGATTTTTTCTTTAGACAACGGTACAGACTTTTTTATCAACCGGGCTAATTCTGTTGTCGTATCAATTGTTTTCGACTTTCTGTATTCGATGATATTTTTTACAATTCTTTTTGTAAAACGCTCTTCTCCATATTCAGAGATTATTCTGACCAAATCGTCCTCGCTGTAACCATTTACAACGTCATAAGCGCTCAAATCTGCGTCCATATCAAAACGCATATCCAGGGGCGCCTCTTTCATAAAGCTAAAACCTCGCTCCTGCTTTGTTAACTGGTGATACGATGCGCCCAAATCGAATACAATTCCACCCGTTATTTCCTTGATTCCGAGGTTTTGTAAAACTTTTTTAATATTTGTATAAGAATCCTTTACGATTGTTAAATTTTTGTAATCTTTTAACCTCTCACGCGCAAAAGAAATCGCCTCATCATCAACATCAAAGGAAATCAAACGCCCATCCGGCTGTATTTTCTTCAAAATTAGCTCAGAATGTCCACCTCCGCCGAGAGTCGCGTCAATGTAAATCTTGCCGCTTTTGCATTCAAGCGCATCTACGGCTTCAAGAGCCATTACCGTGTAGTGATTAAATTCCTTAGTCATAATTTTAATATTATGTTAAATAATTTCAAATGTCATGCTGTCGTGTGAAAAATGTGACATGGAAATGACTGGCAATGCTGGAGAACCCCAACCAAGTTTGGGATGACAATACCAAAAGATAATGTCATTCCCTGCTTGACAAGGAATCTCCAGCGAAAGCAGGTCAGTCTGTAATGTTGATAATTTTATATTTATTAACTTTTGTAAACTGGTGCTTTTGCTTAACTGTAAAGCTTTTGAGGTACTTTGTTGTTTTTGTAAACACCAAAAAGGCAATTTTTGTGCGGAAAAATTTTTTATATAAACAGGAACGAGGAATAAAACTTAATTAGGAAATTAGAGGATACGAAGATGGCAGACATTAGAATCGTAAAAACGGGTTCTGATACCTATTCCGTTATCAAAGACGGAAAAACAATCACCGCAAAAGACACGGACGGTGACGGAAAGTTGACGGCAAAAGACGGCGCAATCGGTCTTTCGCAGGAAGAATGGACTGCTGTGGTTAAAGCACAGTCAAACCCTGTCAAATCAACTAACTCCTCCTCTGCATCATCAGTTTCCGTATTCTCTTCACAATATGAACCTGCAGAAAATATCTGGCAGTATGCTACAAACTATGCAGGGCGTACTATCTCATATCCTATGGACTCTCTTGCTGCTTATAACGACGGGCAGGTATGGAATTATGTAAATTCTGTGAATAATGGCTGGAACAGCTGGCTCATGCAGATGAATAAACTCACTGCGTTTCTGAAAGCTTATGATGCAGAAACCATGAAGCTTTGGGCTGAAATATTTAAAACAACACCTGGTTCAACAGTTATAGAAAGCGAGGAATCTAAGAAGAAAAAAGAAACAACAGAAGACACTGAAGCTGTTAAAAAGCTCAAAGAGGAAGTCGAAAAGCTCAAAAAAGAACTTGAAGAGCGTAGCACTGTGAAATCTTATAGAGATTCATTAAAAGATACGGGCGAATTTGACCTGAAAGTACAAAATATTGCCGAAAAAATGAAAGAAGGCATGAAAGGTTTGAACTTCCTGGGAATGTTCGGTAATGTCGGCGGCGACAAGCGTGTTGCTGACACAATGAATGACATTACACCCGAAAATGTTGTCGAAGTAATGGAATATTACAAGACAGAAATCTGTGATAAAGGCTACATGGGTGATGATTACAACCTTATTGAGTCAATATATGATGATTTTAGCGGCAAAAAATATACGTCAAAAATTACGCACCTGAAAAATGCGCTCGCTGACAGAGCAACGGCTTTAATAGCTGATTATGGCGAAAAATGTCCGATTTCAGCGGCAGAAATTGAAAAATTCAAGGCTGATGTGGATGCGAAAAAAGGCAGCGCTTCTGAAATACCCAAAGTCTTTGAAGAGTTTAAAAACAAGCTCAAAAAAGCGGAAGGCGGTATTGACAGAAAAATTACGCCGGAGAAAAAAGAAGAAACGACAACCACCACAACAAAAACAACTGAAACAACAACGTCTTCTTCTAAATCTGAATCATCCTCTTCAACTTCGGAAACGAAATCGTCTTCAGAAGCAAAAAAGCAAGAAAAAGATAAAAAATAACTAAATTAATATCTCGTAAATTATTTCCTCGGTTTATTTTTAAGGTAGGTAGGTTTTTATAAGGGTGCCATATGCACCCTTTTTATTTTGCCTGACAAATGCCCGAAATTATAGTAAAATAAAATCCGGAAGATAAGGGCTTTTATATGGATAAAAAATTAAATGTAATTATTGCCGATTCAGATGCAACTTTAAGAAATATTTTGAAGAGCTATTTGAAAAATATTGATACAGCTCAGCTCTGCGCGGAATTTGGTGCGCCGGAGGAATGCATTGATACGGTGAAAAACACCGCTGATTGTGTTTTGATTATAGATTTGGCAGCACAAAACGCGTTGCAGACGATTTCTTTGCTCCATCAGAGTGCAAGGCATGTTAAAATCATCGCACTTTCTGACTTATCCACGACTTCTTCAATAATCAGGGCTCTCAGGGCAGGTGCTTGCGAATATCTGACAAAGCCGGTCACAGAAACCGCTTTTTGCAGCTTGATTAGGGCTTTTTCGGAGAATGATGACGAGGCAGGCTCAAATTCCTGCAAAGTTATTTCCACTTTTTCAAACAAAGGCGGAATCGGGAAAACCTCTATTGCCGTTAATACAGCTGTGGAAATTGCTGATATGACAAAGGAAAAAGTTGCGCTTATTGATTTGAATCTCCAACTCGGTGATGTTTCTACGTTTCTTGATTTGAATCCGGGGTTTGATATTGCATATATTGTAAAAAATCTCGACAATATGGATGATTCCGAGCTTATTCAGTCGCTTTCGCAGTATAAAAACTCCACTTTATACGTTGTTGCTGATCCTGTTAATATTGAAAAATCCAAGGAAATCAGCTCAGAGCAGATTGAGGCCCTCATAAAAAGGCTTAAAAAGATTTTTTCTTATATAATTATTGATGTAAGTACCAGTATTGATGCAAAATCCATAAAAGCACTCGATATCTCGGATGTTATTCTTTTGATTGCTATTGTGAATCTTCCCGCAATCAGAAACCTGCAAAGATGCAAAAGTCTCTTTGAAAAACTCGGTTACAGTGCAGAAAAAATCAAACTTGTGCTCAACAGATATATGGAAAACGAGGAAATCAAGACTTCAGACATTGAAGATGTTGTCAAACAAAAAGTTTACTGGAAAATTCCGAACAATTATCTTACAATGATGTCAGCCGTAAACAAAGGCGAACCCGTAAACCGCATCAATCCTGATTCCAACATCGCGGTCAACTATAAAGAGTTTGCCTCAAAGCTTTGCGACTACTTAATAACAAGCAGATTACAAAATAAATAGATACAGGAAAGAAAAATGGCACTGAAAGATAGAATTAAAAAAAACTCGAATATTGACGAAATCTTAGAAGAAACAAGCGTTACACTTGAAGATGTTACGATGGAAAGTTTTGAAATCCCCATCAAAACTCTGACAAAAAAAATCTTAAAAGTCCAGGATAATGCAAAACTCGGCGCAATCCTCAAAGAAGTAGCAAAATTCCTTAGCTCCCTTTCCGATGAGGGGGCGCATTTGACGCTGGACGGGAACTTTGACATTGGCAAAAAGGCTCTTATTAACTGCCTTTTGATGAATGTTACGGGTGAGGCTTCTTTTGAGGCTGAAAAATCTGAAAGTGTTCCAAAACTCCTGAGAAAAAGAAAATCTTTGCGTGACAAAATGCAAAAACCGGAAGAATAAAAGCGCTAAGTCTAAAATATTTAAAAATGTCCGAGAAAAATTCGTGATAAGGAACACTCTGCCGAGCAAAAGGTGACTAAATGTCACGTTTTGCG
>URHD01000078.1 GCA_900547585.1 uncultured bacterium
ACTCTGGAACATCAAAACAATATCAATAACTGAAATTGAAACAAACATCCCCAGAAGTATCGAAATTCCGCCAAGATGAAGGTATTTTATTATTAAAACAGAAAAAACAATGGTCATAATCTGGTTTGCTATTGTTGAAATCGTAAAAGCGCTGGGTTTTATTTGCGCTCTTAAAATCTGGAACAGCAGCGCCCTGATTGCAACAGGAATAATCAAAATTAGAATTATGAAGAAAATTTTAGGCGGGATTTTGAAAAAGCTGTAAAAATAACCTTTAAAAAGAAAAGCAAGAATAAACATTGTTAAAACATTGCTCGCCAAGAGCATTACAAGCGTCGATAAATACTTGGGAATTTCCAGCTTAATCTGGTGCTGCCTGAAAAATCGCAGCCCCGAAAGCCCGACCCAATCCGAAAACAAAATACATAAAAAGCTCAAAACCGCAAGTGAAACAGTATAAATTCCATATTGCTCGCGTGAAAGCAGATTTGTATAAACAGGCACAATAAGCGCATTCCCGAGGAGCCCGAAGAGCTTTGATGGCGCGTATTTTGCCATATCTTTAAAAATCGGCTTTAAAGTTTCGTTTATTTCTTTTTCCTGCTGGATATTATTTGACAACTTTAATCAAATCCTGTGTTAAATCATCTCCGCCGTACAGAACAGCATCTTTTGTAAGAATAAGCTGATAATCCTTGTCTTTTGCGATTTTTATAAGCTCTGCGTTGATATCATTGTTGATTTTCATGAGCTTTTCGCCATAAGATTTATTCATTTCTGATTTTTTTGCGGTCAAATCCAAATCAAACTGATTTTTCATCTCCTCGCGTTTTTTCTCATCCTCTTCCTTGTTCATTTTGTTGGCTGATTCTTCAATAAATTTGATAATTTTCTTCTTTTCGGCTGCTCTTTCCTTATTTGCTTTCTCAACAGCCTTTGAAGCGGCAACAACTTTGTTTACATCAACAAAACCATACTTAATTACCGGTTCTGCCTTCTGTCCGGGAGCTTCCTGAGCAAATGCAGGAACAATTCCAAGCACCACAGCCGCGCCAATTCCAATTGCAATGTTTTTTAATTGTTTTTTCATAAAATTATCCTCATATTTCTAAATAACTGTTTGTATAAACCGTTTTATTCAACAAAACACGTGCAGTTTTGAAGATTTCCATCTGATTTCTATCTGACAAATCACAAGCAACGTCATCAATCTCCCCAAAATCACGCATTGTTTCATAAATCGACAAAATGAGCGTGTCTGCGGCATTTTCAGGTGTTTGATTTTCCAAAAGTCCGTTTATTCTGAGCAGCTCTGAATCAAAGCTATCCACAATTGCGCTATCCAGCCCGCAGCCTGCAGCCAGAACAAAAAACACCCTGTTAATCAACGGACGAAGATGGGCAGGGGCGCCGTTTGAAACATTAGAAAGCCCAATTGTAGTCAAAACAGGGGGCTCAAAGCTTTCTTTTAGCATTCTTATCGTGTTCAGAGCCTCAACAGCCTGTGACTGATCAACGGTAACGGGTAAAATCAGCGGATCAAAAAAGATTTTTTCGTTTTCAATGCCTTTTTCCTGCGTTTTTTCATTAATGGCAAAAGCCAACTCAAGCCTGCCATCAGATTCTTTGGGGATTCCGAGCTCACTGTTCATTGTCAGCGCAATAATATTCGTAGTGTACTTTACAGCCATATCGGTTACGGCCTCCAGACGCGCAGAATCAGCGCTTGTGCTGTTTATTATCCAGTTTTTGGGATTTTTAGCAAGCTTCAAACCCGCTTCGATTTCATCAATATTTGTTGTGTCCAAAGAAAGAGGGATATCCGTCATTTCTGAGGCAATATTTACAATCCATTCCATAGCACCTGCGAATGCACCCCGTGCCGGCCCGATATTGAGGTCAATCCAGTCAGGATTAGCGGCAATTTGACGTTTAAGGAGATTTTTAATATACAATTCATCCCTGTTTTTTACCGCTTCTTTCGTGTTTTTTGAGATAATATGCAGGTTTTCTGAAATTAGTTTCATTTTTCCTCTAACAAATCTGGAAATCACCGTGTTTTTTCAAATGCTCAATCAATCCGCCGTCTTCAAGCATTTTTATCATAACATCAGGCAAGGGAGCGATTTTGATTTCAAGGTTTTTAGAAAGATTTTTAACAATACCCTCTTTTACATCAACTTCAAGTTCATCGCCGGCGTCGATTTTGTCCGTGTCACATTCTATGAGCAAAAGCCCGATATTTATCGCGTTTCTGTAAAAAATTCTCGCAAAGGATTTTGCCAGAACAGCACGCACACCTGCAATTTTTATGATTTGCGGCGCATGTTCACGTGAAGACCCCAGTCCGAAATTATTACCGGCTACGACGAAATCCCCTTTATTCATGCGCGAAGCAAAGGTTTCATCAGCGTCCTCAAGCACATGTTTTGCAAATTCATTCAAATCAGAACGCAGGTGGAACAATCTTCCGGGAGCAATGTGGTCTGTGCTTATATTGTCACCGAATTTAAACGCTTTTCCTCTGTACGACATGTTTTTTATCCTCATAAAAAATTACAATTATAAAAATTATATACAATTTAGTATTTTTTATCAGTTTTGTAAATATAAAGTTACATGCAGCGAAGAAATTTTAAGAAATATAAAAAAATGCTTTGAAAATATTTTGTTTATAGTAATATGTAGTAACAGCAAAGAAAATTCAGGTAGAATGTTGGGAAATAAAATAACATTCTATAATTTTGCCTTGTAAAAAATAAAAGACATAATATAAAGAAGGTGCAAAAATGGGAATCAAAGGAAAAAACGATAAAATGGTAGTTCTCGCTTGCGAAGAATGCTCAAGAAGAAACTATACAACAACAAAAAACAAAAAAACATTGAAAGACAGAATGGAACTCAGCAAATACTGCCCGTTCTGCAAAAAACACACTAACCATAAGGAAACAAAATAGTCTTGACCGGCGTTTTTACGCCGGCTTAAGTTTCCTTAATTCAGTTGCAAAGCGTGCGGCGAGCATGCTAGTTCAATTAAAAAGGATTAAGCGTCCTTAGTTCAGTTGGTAGAACGTCGGTCTCCAAAACCGGATGTCGAGGGTTCGAGTCCTTCAGGGCGCGATTCTTATAAAATTAGAGGGAAAAATGGCTAATCAAACTAAAGAAAAAAAAGACCTTAAAGAAGAACTTATCGCTTATTTAAAAAGCGTAAAGCTTGAATGGGGTAAAATCACCTGGCCTTCAAGACAGCAGGTCTTTGTCGAAACCATTTATGTAGTTGTTATCGTATTTATTTTTACGGTTGCAATTTTGTTTATGGACTTTATTTTTAGCGGAATTTTGAAACTCTTACATCTCAGCTAGAGTGCAAGGAACAAGCATAAGTATTTAATACAAAGCAGGAAGTAATAATGACTAAAGAAAACAACGAAGAAGTTATGGAAAACGCTTCAAGTCTTGAAAAAGATGAGAAACAGGAACTCCTGGAAGAAAAACAGGCCGAGCTCAACGCTTCTCACAATTCTTCCAAAGAACCCAAGAAAAGATGGTATGTAGTCCACACATATTCAGGACACGAAAACAAGGTTAAAGTAAACCTTGAAAAACGTATTGAATATATGAACATGGGCGACAAGATTTTCAGAGTAGAAGTTCCGCAAAAGACCATAACCAAGGTTAAAGACGGCAAAAAACAAGACAGAGAAGAAAAGATCTTCCCCGGATATGTTCTTGTTGAAATGATTATGGATGATGACAGCTGGTACGTAGTTCGCCACACAGCGGGCGTTACTAAATTCGTCGGTTCTGCAAAAAAACCGATTCCTGCCAAAGACGCTGAAATCAAGAAAATCATCCACAGAGTACAAACTCAAACGACAAAAATCGAACTCGACGTCAAAGTCGGCGACAAAGTGCGAATCATTTCAGGGCCGTTTGCTGATTTTATCGGCGATATTACAGAAGTTTATCCCGACAAATCCAAACTCAGAGCTACTGTTTCAATCTTCGGTCGCGAAACGCCCGTAGAATTGGAATATAAGCAGATTCAGAAAGTATAGAGCACTTACGGCTCTAAATTAAATAAGCACGTTGCCTGTGGAAGGGGTTCAATGCCCTGCCAGACCACGAAAGGAGAAAAAAATGGCAAAAAAAATCGTAGGAAAAATCAAGCTTCAAATTGAAGCCGGAAAAGCAAATCCGTCACCTCCGGTTGGTCCTGCACTGGGTCAGCACGGTGTTAACATCATGGATTTCTGTAAGCAGTTCAATGCTAAAACAGAATCACAAGCAGGATATATTATCCCTGTTGTTATTGATGTATATGAAGACAGAAGTTTTTCATTTGTAACAAAAAGCCCTCCGGCTGCTGTATTGATTAAAAAAGCGCTCAACCTGCCTAAAGGTTCTGCCCAATCAAACAAAACAAAAGTCGGAACAATCAATCAGGCTCAGCTTGAAGAAATTGCGAAAACAAAAATGGAAGACTTGAACGCTACTACATTAGAAGCTGCGGTAAAAATGATTAAAGGCTCTTGCCGAGCAATGGGCGTAACCGTAGAAGAATAACTAATTGTGGAAGGGGTTGCCGGAGCGTCAGGGGTACAAGATTTTAATAAAATCCCTACAGATGAGGCAAACTAACCCCGCTATACCACGGAAAGGGAAAAAAATGAGTAAATTAACAAAAAGACAAAAGAAAATGGAAGAACTTCTGGAAGGGTTCCAACAGCCCGCTTCAGCAGCAGACGCCATTGCTAAATTAAAAGAAATATCAGAAGCTGTAGCAAAATTCGACGAAACTGTTGAATGCCACATGCGTCTTGGTATTGATGTTAAAAGAGCAGAACAGCAAATCCGTTCAACCACCGTACTTCCGGCCGGATTGGGCAAAGAAGTCCGTGTTTGTGTAATCGCAAAAGGCCCTAAAGCTACAGAAGCAAAAGAAGCAGGCGCTGATGAAGCAGGAGCTGAAGAAGTAATCGAAAAGATTTCAGGCGGATGGTTTGAATTCGACACATTGATTGCGACTCCTGATTGCATGGGCATGTTGGGTAAACTCGGTAGAGTTTTGGGCCCCAAAGGTTTGATGCCGAACCCGAAAACAGGTACAGTTACATTCGATGTTGCTGCTGCAGTTAAAGACGCTAAAGCAGGTAAAGTTGAATTTCGTGCGGACAAGCAGGGTATGATTCACGTACCTATTGGAAAAGTTAAATTTTCAGCAGAAGATTTGATGAAAAACTATTCTACACTTGCTGATGCGATTTTGAGAGCAAAACCTTCAACAGCTAAAGGAACATACCTCAAATCGGTATTCCTGACTACAACAATGGGCCCCAGCATCAAGCTCGATCCCAAAAACGTAGCAGCTGAAATTAAAGAACACGTATAATTACAATTCTTTGATAAAAAATCCGTCTGAATACAGGCGGATTTTTTTATTTGTCATCTTGAAGTCGTAACAGGCAGCAGGAAAGAAACCGGCTTAGGCCTTATCGAATCCCAACATTCTTTATATATTTTTCAAGCAAAGATTTTATCTTCCAAAATTCCGCATCAGAATAAGTTTCTTCTTTTGAAAAATCAAGGTTGAGAGTGCTATTATTTTTGAATTTTTGTAAAAAATAAAGCCGTGACCCGCTCAAAAGCCTCCCGATTTTTTCAAAATCGTCAAAAGTAAGCTGGCTTTTCACAACTGTAGTTCTGAATTCATAATCAATCCCGCAATTTTTTATAAACTCGATTGATTCATTGATTTTATTAATATCAATTTTTCGGGAGGTGATTAATTCGTACTTTTCTAATGGCCCTTTCACATCCATTGCAATATAATCAACCAGTTTTTCAGAAACAAGCCTTTTTATAACCTCAGGATTTGTTCCATTTGAATCAAGCTTTACCAGAAAACTCATAGCCTTAACTTCTTTTATAAAATGAGCCAAATCCCCTTGCAAAGTAGGTTCGCCACCGGAAATTACTACAGCGTCAAGCTTGTTAATTCTTGATTTTAAATATTTGAGAATTTCATATTCATCAAGGGATATTTTTGAAAAACCTTGCGCCAAATCACCATTATGGCAGTAACCACAGGAAAAATTACAGCCATTAGTGAAGATAACGGCCGCAATTTTTCCGGGGTAGTCTATGAACGAAGTTTTTTGGATACCGACTATTTGCATGCGACACAAAAAGTTTTTCTGTTTTTAAATTCTTCCTGTTTTCCGTCATTCCATTGGTTGACGGGGCGCAAATAACCGACAATTCTAGAGAACACCTCACAATTTGCACCGCAATCAGGGCAGGTAGAGTGTTCCCCCGAAATATAGCCGTGCTCAGGACAAACGCTGAACGTAGGTGAGAATGTAAAATACGGAAGTTTGTAATTTGTACAAACTTTTTTAACAAGATTTTTCATAACAGAAATATCCTGAATTGCCTCGCCGGCAAAAATATGAACAACAGTTCCTCCGGTATATTTTGTCTGGAATTCGTCCTGATGGTCAAGAAGCTCAAAAATATCATCAGTAAAGTTCACCGGCAGGTGCGAAGAGTTCGTATAAAACGGCGTATCTTTTCCGAGCGCAAATGCAGGTGACAGGAACTGACTTTTGTCGATTTTTGCCAGCCTGTATGAGGTTCCCTCTGCCGGAGTGGCTTCAAGATTGTAGTTATGCTTTGTTTCTCTCTGGAATTTTTCAATTTCACTTCTCATAAAGTCCATAACTCTCAGTCCGAACTCACGCCCCTCGGCAGAAGCAATATCCTTATGAAGCAGATTTTTGCATGCTTCGTTCAACCCGACAATTCCTATTGTTGAAAAATGATTTTTCCAATAAACGCCGTATCTGGACTTTATATCTTTAAGATAAAATTTTGTGTACGGATAAAGCCCTGCATTAGTTTGTTTTTCAAGAAATTCCCGCTTGATTTCAAGGCTTTCTTTTGCAATCTCCATTTTTTCTTTCAAGAATTTGAAGAAATCTTTCTCATTATTGGCTACATAACCGATTCTCGGGAGATTTATCGTAACAACTCCTATTGAACCGGTCAAAGGATTTGACCCGAACAATCCTCCGCCTCTATATTCAAGCTGTCTGTTATCAATTCTCAACCGGCAGCACATGGAGCGAGCATCCTCCGGCGACATGTCAGAATTTATGAAATTTGAAAAATACGGAATTCCATACTTCGCGCTCATCGCCCAGAGTCCGTCAAGAGCGGGATTATCCCAGTCAAAGTCTTTTGTGATATTATAGGTCGGAATCGGGAAAGTAAATACCTGCCCTGACGCATCGCCCTCCATCATAACCTCAAAGAATGCTTTGTTAATCATATCCATTTCAGGCTGAAATTCGCCATAAGTCTTATCCATCATCTCACCGCCGATAATTACGGCTTCGTTTTTGTAGTAATC
The DNA here is from genome assembly GCA_900547585.1 of uncultured bacterium. GTDB lineage: Bacteria > Cyanobacteriota > Vampirovibrionia > Gastranaerophilales > Gastranaerophilaceae > Spyradomonas. The sequence continues at coordinate 7,415 of URHD01000078.1, forward strand.
AGGCACATTCAAATCCATTGTAATATTTGTAAAGGGTGACTGGAACCCAACTCTGGTCGGAACATTCATATTGAACACAAATTCCTGCATTGCTTGTTTGACCTGCACATAATTCAGGTTGTCATAACGGATAAATGGCGCCAAGAGTGTATCAAAGTTAGAAAACGCCTGCGCGCCTGCAGCTTCACCCTGCATTGTATATAAAAAATTCACTGCCTGCCCAAGAGCTGAGCGAAAATGTTTTGGAGGAGCGCATTTTAGTTTTCCATTAACACCGCTGAATCCCTCAATCAAAAGATTTTTCAAATCCCAGCCTACGCAATAAACCGATATCATGTTCAAATCATGGATATGCAAATCCCCGGATTCATGGGCATTTCTTATTTTTTCATCATAAATTTTTTCAAGCCAGTAATTTTTGCAAATTTCAGAGGAAATATAATTATTCAACCCCTGCACAGAAAAAGTCATGTTTGAATTTTCTTTAATTTTCCAATCAAGTTTTCGCAAATATTTTTCAACCATCATTGAATTTGAAGAACCAGCTGAAAAAGTCTGGCCGCCAACATAATTTTTCGAATGTAAAGGCGATTTTGCAGGTGCAGACGCCAGTTCAACAACCTTTTTGTTGAGTTCTACAGTTTTGTTCATTTCTCTCGCTCCCTTTAAATAATATATAAATCGATTGAATCAAATGATTCAATAAGTAGGAGAGTATTTTTAGAAAAAAAATCTCCTGTCTCGAGGTAAATACCAAATAAGCATTCCGACTTTACGGCTGCGGACCAGTGAGGGACTTTCACCCTTGCTTTCCTTATCAGGTTTTATAATAATAAAATTTATTGTAAAATTTGTCAACAAATATTACAAAAATGCCTGAATAAGTGTTTTATAAGTATAATCATAAATATGATTATCATAAAGAACTCAACGAAGAAAACATCACCCAAAAAGATATATTATTTGTTATTATTTGCAGGATTTTTATATCTGCCAATGATAAAAAATATAAATATCTCAAAAATATATTCAAAATACGGTATTTTTTCATTTGAATATTTTCTTTTCATAATATTTCCTGTAATATTGCTAATCACGTTAATTATATTTGCTCTCCAACGCCATTTCGCATTGAAAAATTTGCATAAAAAAAACGATTTAAAAAAAATAGAAATAAACAATAAAGAAATAAAATTTTGTTTCATAAACAAACTCAAAAATATTAAATTCCCACTTTCAGAAATCGAAGATATTCAAATAAACTTCATAACTGCATATATGTACACGAAGTTCTCATTCTTCCCTTCCGGAAAAAATATTGAAGAAATTACTTTGAGTTTTGCAATGAAAAATAATGAAACTTATAAAATT
>URHD01000079.1 GCA_900547585.1 uncultured bacterium
CCCCCCCATGGCCGCTAAGCCTTTGGTGGTAAGGGTTTTCAGGGTTGTAAATTTATCCATCTTTTTATAAACTCCTACATTTTCTATTAATTCCGTAAAAAATAAAAAGCCCGACGGCTTATATTTATATAATGCCCATTTTTAACGGACATATAACATCTGACAAATATTATTTTAATATTTTTTTACAATAAAAGCAATACTATGGAGATAGGATTTATATAGAATTTTACACCTAAAATGGCAGAAACCGTCACCCTGAACTTGTTTGACAAAGCGAACGCAAGAGCCGTAGGCGATGGCTGTGAGCCTGTCTCCGTAGCGGAGCGTAGTGTCAGGGTCTTTCCAATGGGAAAAGCAAACTTTTCTCGCCGGCAAGATTCCGAAATAAATTCGGAATGACATTATTACTAAAATTCGAGCATATTTGATGCAAAGTTGTGTATAAATCCCGAAAAATAAAAACCCTATACAAGTACGATTTTGTTACCTGCGAGTCTCGCAGGTGGGTGAGTGCCTAGGCAAATCCGTTTCCTGCTGCGTGGCAGGTCTACTGCATTGCGTTCGAGTCGCCTCTCCCGTTAGTAAATAATGTAGGAACAAAATAGATACCTGTATAGAGTAATATTATTTTGACATGTTTTTTCGTTTTTGACAATTGGGGGGGGGCATTTTATTAGGCGGGAGGCGGAGGTTTACTTTGCCGTTCCGATTCCCCCGCGGTATACGCAGTTTCCTTGCTTACTTTTCCAGTTTTTTGACCGCTCCTCCATAGTCACTCTAAAGTAAACCTCCGCCTCCCTCGCTTATTGCGGGAAAAAGCATTATATAGAAAAGTCAAGGATTTGGATTTGGAGTGACTATGGAGGAGGCTTCAAAAATCTGGAAATTTCGCATTTTTCGCCGGATGCCGGGGGAATCGGAACGGAAAATCCAAATCCTTGACTTTTCGCCCGAACAAAAAACAATTTCTCAAGGAGAATATACTTTTGGCGTTTTGTTTTTAAAAAGGTTTTTAGTATAATTTTATTTAGTCATAAGGAGAATTTAAAATGGATAAAATCACCATCAGGTCAGACAGACAGGAAGATTACAAATTTATGTACAAAGGCGAAGAAGTCATTTTGAAAGCCGGAAGCATTATCAGCATTGCAAACGGGCTAAATGACGTTGTTTTGCCAACATGCGCAATGAAAATCATGAACAACTTGATTGTTATTAAACAGGATGTAAAAAAAGAGGAAAATAATTAGAATGTTACGAGCAGGGATTGTAGGGCTGCCGAATGTAGGCAAATCAACATTATTTAACGCATTGACCTCAACAGCCAATGCACAGAGCGCAAACTACCCGTTTTGCACCATAGAACCGAATGTGGGTGTTGTTACAGTGCCGGATGAAAGGCTTTTTGTCCTGCAAAAACTGGTTAAAACAGATAAAGTTGTACCCACGGCTATTGAATTTGTTGATATCGCAGGGCTGGTAAAAGGCGCCAGCAAAGGCGAAGGGCTTGGAAACCAGTTTCTTGCAAATATCCGCGAAACCGATGCAATAATTGAAGTCGTAAGATGTTTCGACGACCCGAACACAATCCACGTAACCGGAAAAGTTGACCCCATTGACGATATTGAAACAATTAACACAGAACTTGCGCTTGCTGATATGGCAAGCCTTGAAAAACGTCAGCAAAGGCTTTCAAAAGTAGCAAAAACAGGCGATAAAGAAGCAATCGCCGAGCTTGCAATCGTTGAAAAGCTCTTAAAATTGCTTGAAGACGGGAAATTTATCAACGTAAAAGACCATTTTGAAGAAGATGAGCTTCCGATGATAAAATTAATGCACCTTATGACAACAAAACCGGTTATTTATGCGGCAAATGTTTCAGAAACCGACCTCGCAACAGGAAATGAGTACGTTGAGCGCGTAAAAGAATACGCAAAAACGCACAACGCAGATGTTGTCGTAATTTCGGCAAAAATCGAAGCCGAACTCTCCGAACTCGGCGAAGATGAGAAAAAAGACTACCTTGCAGAGCTTGGGGTAGAAAATTCAGGCATTGAAAGGATGATTAAAGCAGTTTATCATCTGCTTGATTTGAGAACTTATATCACAGCCGGAGAAATTGAAGTACGCGCCTGGACAATCCCCGCCGGCGCAAAAGCTCCGCAGGCTGCAGGCGTAATCCATACGGATTTTGAAAAAGGCTTTATTCGCGCCGAAGTTACGTCATACGACGATTTTGTTAATTGCGGTTCATACGCTGCCGCAAAAGATAAAGGTTTAACCCGTCTTGAGGGCAAAGATTATGTTGTTCAAGACGGCGATATCGTGCATTTCAGGTTTGCGGTTTAAAGTGAAACAATTATTATTAATCTTTATATTAATCCTTTTCACATGCGGTTTTTCGGATATAAAACAAAAGGACGAATATACTTGCGGCCCTGTTTGTGCGGCAAATTGCGTCATAAATATACTCTCCCGAAGTGATAGCCCTCAAAAATTGGTCAAACATTTCATTAAAAGCGCCAAAACAAGCAAAAAAGGAACAACTGCGCAAAAATTAATCAAATCTATCGAAATTTATCTTGCAAAAAATCACATAAAAACGGATATCAAATATTACGGGATAAGACATGTTGAAAAAAACTACCAATCACCTGTTCCCATTGACATCTGCGATGAATTACAACGCGGAAGCTCAATTATCCTGAATTTGGGTTTTTATTCTTACAAAAACGGCATATTTAAAAGAAACGGCGGGCATTATGTAAATGCAAATTCATGCGATGGAAAAAAAATCCTCATATCTGACCCGTACGCAAAACACAGCAGTCCTTTTTACATTGAACTGAAAAGTAAGCCGGCCGGCAGAATATCCAATCCAATTGATAACGAAAAATACAATAGCATTGATTATGAATATTTTGCAATAAGTCCTGATTTCGATTACTTAAACCCATCGGAAATAGTCTTTTTAAATGGCATAATCAAAATCTATCCGCTTTACTTATGATTATTCAAGAATTTAAGCAATGTAATTATCTTTTTCTTTCAAAACCTGTTCATAATGCTCAAGTTTGTCGATAAGCGGCTTTTGCTCCGCAAAATCACCGCCTCTGGTGCCAATTTTAGCAATCACCGCGCGTTTAAGCTGCTCCGGCATATTTACTGGAACATTGTTCACGCCTTTATCGCCGGGTTGCCATGCCAGCGCCCTGTAATAGTCTTCTTTGTAAGATTTTTTGAGACGCAGCTTCCAGTTATCGGAATTCTGTGTGCCGGCATAGTTATAAGTCTTATCCAGTCCGAAAAAGTCCATAAACATAAACTGAATTTTCTCGCCAAAGCGCAAAAGTTCCTCATATTTGGCTTTCACGCGTGCGCGCCTGTCCCATTTCAGGTTATCAATGAGATTCTGGCGCTTTTCGTTGTTTACTTCCGGATAAAGATTGCCGTAAAGGTAGGCGCCATTCATTATTCCACCATTTCCGGCCTTTTCATTATAAAATTCATCCGTGCAAACATTCGCAAACGGCGGATTGTCATGGCTGCCAATCATCATCCAGTCCTTGCGCGGCCGGTATTCGAGCTGGTACTGATATGAAGAACTTATTCCCGGAAGCGGGCGTGTGGGGTTTGAATAAACCTCATCAAACTTGCGCGTATTGCACCCGAGGCTTTCCCATACCGCATCTTCAACCTCAAGCCCCTTTTCCTCCATCAATGGAAGCAGAATTTCATCGAGTATTTTCGCATAATCGCCGTCAGGGTCAACTTTGGGCATATTTTCGATTTCTTTATTGATTTCACTGGTGATATTGCTGTCCCAGCCTTTCTCCTGTGCATTATAGGCGTTTGGTTTGCCCATCTGGCTTATATTTGCGCCATGTGCGTTTTTGTAGATTATATGCTCGGGAACATTTTTATCTTCGTATTCATAACGCCCGTAGTGTATTTCTACATTATTTTTATTATAAATCCAGGGGTCAATTAGGCCGATTACATGGTCAATTCTTATATTTTGATAAGTATCGAGCAATTTTTCAAATTTATTTTTAAGAACAACTCCGGCAACACCAAGACCGATTATTTTGCCATTTTCATCTTTTATAAACAGTTTTTTCGGGTTCAAAACAGGAATATCCCAGGTTTGGTTTTGTCCCCAGCAGGTTCCGCCAACAGGCATGCCCTCGCCGCCGAACGGAGTTCCAATTCTGTAATTTTCAAGAAAAGCGTCCTGATTCGACCAGTAATCTGCCAGAGAAAAGCCTATTATTGCGTCTGTAATGTAGTTGAGCTTGTCAGGATTTTCTTTTATAAATTCACGTTCCTGCTTGTCGAGAATAAACTGTTTAAACTTGTAAATCTCCAATTCCCGGCCATGCTTTTTATTGATATTTGAAATATAATTCAGAGCTTCCTCATGATATGGCGAAGATGGGTCGTTTTTATATTTTATAAGGTTACGGTTCATTTGCGGCCAGTCGAAAAAATTATCATCCATGCCGAATTTCTTTTTAAAATGCTCAAAAATCGCGTCATTTTCGAGCCATGCACCCTCTTTTGCCTTGTAAGAGTTAAATTCGGCGTTGAGTTTCATTGCCTGTATATCTTTGGAGGCAGATTTTTTAATCATATTGTCATAAGCAAGTGCAAATAATTTGTCATGAACGTAAAAAGCCCTGTTGAATCTGGTCTGATCAGCGTTTTTTTCATAAAGCCTTTCTTTATCTATGCTGTCGAGCAGTTTTTCAATAGCTTTTTCCGGCAATATCCTTGCGTAATCAGGAGTCGAAAGCTTTTCCATGTCCGTATAGAGGTAGTTTTTCGAGTTTACACCTGAATTATAAGGTGAAAGCCTTGTCAAACCGGGCGGCCCGAGCTGAATTGAGTCAAAACCATGAAGTTTCAAAAATTTGTTGACCTCAATAGCAGCAGAATCAATGTGGGAGCCGGCAAAAAGGTCATTTTTCTTTACGGGAAAACTCGACTGATGCAAAATAAGCGCCAGATTGGCAATTCCGAGGAATTTCTTTGCCTGCCTTATGGTGTTTTCGTAGTCCTGTTCTTCTGTGGTGCCTTTTTCATCGACAATTATGTCAGGATCCGGTGCACGCTTGAAGGCCTGCAGAGGCTTGTTTTTTGTAAAGTTAAAATTTGTAAGCGGTGATATTTTCATGAAAATTTTATCCAGACTACTTACAATTAAAAGCCATGATATGCTTTTTTGAATAGTAATTTACATAAAATTTACATAAATTATCAGTTATTGAAAAAATTCTGCTGGAAATTTTTAATTGTTCTGGTAAAATTAATTTATCATCTTTGATATTTGAATATTTACGGTGCCGATGTGATGGCGGCGAAGCGCAGCAGAGGCTTTTCAAATTGAAAGTCTACCGATTCCATCACAAAACAAAAATTTGACAATTTAATACTATGGTTCCGCCGATGTGATGGAATTGGTAGACGTGCTAGACTCAAAATCTTGTGTGGGCAACCACGTGCCGGTTCGACCCCGGCCATCGGCACCATTTAATAAAAGAAGACCCTTGAGGGGTCTTTTTTGTTGAAAAAATTCCGCCATGCCGGCAATTGCACGCCCAAAACACCCGCGCAATAATAAAAACATGGAAATGATATGGTACGAATCCCTGAACAAACCCTTTTTGACCCCGCCATCTTGGGTATTTGCGCCGGCGTGGATATTTTTGTATCTTTTGATTCTGGCATCGTTTTTTACTTATGTTTATTCAAACTCTGAAAAAAATAAACTTCCGGGCTACCTGTTTTTTACGCTGCAGCTGTTTTTGAACTTCGCGTGGAGCCCTGTATTTTTTCACCTGCACGATATCAGGCTTAGCTTTGTAATAATCTGCTTTTTGGTGATATTTTTGATATTGACAATTATTGCTTTTTATAAAATTTCAAAAATCGCTGCTGCTTTGCTGGTTCCTTATTTTGTGTGGGTATGTTTTGCGATTTATTTGAATTACGGAGTACTTTCGTTAAATTAAAATATAAAATTTGTATCAAATTTTGTCGACAGGTAACAAAAAATTTATCTTTCGGGTTTAATTTAATAGTCTGACATAAATTTTTAAATTTAAATGCGAATATTTGCAATTCCGAGCTCTTACAAGCCAATAGTTATGAATGGCGGCGAAAAAAATGTCCACCGTCGGAACTTCCGCACCACACTTTCTGCGGGTGATTCGGTTAGCTTTAAAGCAAAACGTAAAGACAAAAATTACGAAACGGTTCTGACAAATCTCCCGAAACTTCCCTGTGCCTGCTGCGGAATAACAATGATACAGGAAAAAAGCTTTGAAAAAGACCTGATAAAAGACTGTAACAGGCAGGGCTATGAGGTTTTGAAAGATTTGAGAAAATTTGAACCGAGAATGCATAAAACAGAAAAAGAAGTGGTCAGAAACCTGAACAAACTCGCCAGAAGATACCCGGACGCGACACTTGAAGAACTTTTTAACAAAAAATACAACGTGCACCTTGTAAAAGTTATGGCAAAACAAATGCGCGTACTGGAAAAAATAGACAAAGTTTATCCCGAGCTCGGTTCAGAATCATCAAACCTGCTCGGCAAGACCATTTCAAAAGCCCAAAACATACTTATAAACGAAGACAAGAGCATAAAAGAAAAACGAAGACGCGTAATCAGAGATTTTTATAATTTGTACAAAACAAGGCCGGAAAAAACGACTTTTTCCAGAATATTAAAAGAAATCTACACCTTGCCCTCCTCAAAAAGCGATATTGACGCTTATTTTGTAAAATATTACGACCTGAACAGCGCACAGCTCGTAAACAAACTCCTGAAGCCCTCACAGGCAACAATCGAACACACACGCACCCAGTACGAAAACGGCGATGACCATTATTCCAATTACATAGTGCTCTGCCAGCGCTGCAACGGCACAAGAAACACTACACCGTACAAAGAATTTCTCGAAAATAACCCCAAAATGCCCGAAAACATGCAAAAATATCTGGACGCGGTGATAGATTACCTTAACAACCATTATGTTTACGGTTTGGAAAACTATCCTGCGCAAATTCGTGAAACTATGGCTGAACGCACAGAAGGCAGAATCATTCTGGATATCTCAAAATACCATCCGAAGTGGAAAAACAGATAATCCCCCTCTGACCGACGGGAGCGGTTGACATAAAAAATTATTTCTGTTAACTTGGTTTCAAAGGAAAAATTATGATTAAATTTACATCTAAAACACAACATCATCATAACCATATCATCCCGAAACGGCTGATGGGTTTTTAGTTGTGTTATTTGTAACCAATTTTAAATAATAAAAACAGCCTTTCGGGAAAATCAAGCCGGAAGGCTGTTTTTTATAGAAATTATTTAAGATTGGAGAAAAAATGACACTAACGAACATAATATCGGCAATAGGCAATAATAACAGTATTTATCCGCTTCTTGTAAGGGATTGCGGAATCGAAATACCCACGAAAGTTATTCTCACAAAAAAACAAAACAAAAATGACAAAGATGTCCAAAAACTCGCCACAAGAGAAAGACTCTTCGATGAATACACAACTTCTGCGGTCTGGCTTGGCGGAATCCCGCTTTTGGAAAAAATAAATAAAAATATAATCCGCAAAAAAGGTTTCAATCCTGATATTGACATAAGCCTCTTTAAAAATGGCGAAAAATCAGGAGAAGTTGTTCAAGGATTGGATTTCAATATTAAAAAATTCAAAAACCTCGCACCGGACGCAGTTAAAGAGCTGGAATTTTTGAAAAACAACAAAGCCAAATACATGAAACTGCTCGGCGGCAAAGTTTTTAGCGAAACCGCAATTCCGATTGCGTTGATGGGTTTTATTATCCCAAAGTTGATTTTTGCATGGACAGCCAAAACAAAACGCGAAATCGCAAAGAAAAAAGCAGAATCGCAGACAAAAAATTTGCAGAATTTGAACTTTGGAACATCAGAATTCAAGACATTTGAAGCTTTCAAGGCAAAAAACCTTTCTTTCAAGGGCAATTTGATTTCCTCAATGGCAGAAATGTCCACCGTACAAAAAATGGCGGCAACTGACGGAGGTTATGCGGTGGGACGTGTTTTGACAGAAAGGAATCGCAATGCAGCGATTGATGTGGGCTTCAAAATGGCGGGGATGATGTTTTTGAACTTTGTTTTTCCAAAAATGCTTGAAAAATTCCTCGACACGACCACCGGAAAACTAATAGACACCAACCTCAAACTCGATATAAAAATGCTTGCGGACAAAGAATTTATTAATTCGATAAAAAATAACTCACTCAATCTTCCCTGCGTAAAAACCGAAAAAGAACTGCTCGATTTTGTTGACAACAACCCCAAAAACCTTTTTGTGCAGTATGCAAACAAATATAAGAAGATAAAATTGCTCAAAAACGGCATCCGCGACCCGCGAAGCTATGTTGATTTGAAAGGTTTAAAAGAATTCCGCGACAACATTGCAGAAATCGCCCAAAAAGCAAGCAAATCGGGCAACATTGAAAAATTTATGCAAAAAGCAAAGCTTCTTAAAGGGGCAAACATCATTGCCAATGTCGGGATAAGCAGTTTTCTGCTCGCCTATGCCCTGCCCAAAACCCAGTTTGCGTTGAGAAAGCTCATTTTGAAAAGCGAGCTTGAGCCGGGGATTGCGGATTAAAAACAAAAATGCGCATCTAGATTATTAACAAATAATTTTGTTGGGGCGGAAACCCCAACCTACAAACTTTCTTGTAAGAAAGTTG
>URHD01000080.1 GCA_900547585.1 uncultured bacterium
TAAATTTTAGCCGTAATATAATAACAGGATGATATAATAAAGCAAAGCCATGAAAAAAATTATAGCTAACCTGTTAATAGTAATGATTATACTTTGCGCCGTGAACGCCGGTGCAGCATGGTCAAAAGCGCCCATTCCCGTCGAACACCCGCAGAACCAGCCTCCTGTTGAGGGAATTCTGAAGCAGGCATCAATAAAAATTAACGCAACCGACCCTACTGCAGGCTCAAATTTTAAAGGCAGCTTTTATCCCGGCGGGCGCGGCAACAACCAGCTTATTATTTATACGCCGAACAACGGGCTTCGCACGGGAACGAACGAATTCGGCGCAGAAGCCATTGTTATAAATAACACTGTCGTGCAAATCAGCGGTGCGGACACGATTATTCCGCGAAACGGCTATGTAATCAGCGGGCATGGGCGCGCAAAAACATGGATGAACGAAAATCTCATTGTGGGAACCAAGGTTTTCATTGACAAAAGCACAAATACCCTGAATGCTTACCTCACAAATGACAGTTTTATCTTTGCAACAAAAGAAAAAATCAAAGAAGTCGATAAAATTATCAAATATTACAAAGAAAACGACCCTTATTACAATTATAAAAATTCCAGAAATTTCATTGAAAAAGCGGAGGATAATCTTCGCCGTGCCGAAAAACGACCGAATGATACGCAAAAATATTCCGCAGAAGCCATTGCAAACGCAAATAAAGCCATGCAGCATGCCCTGCCGTATTACAAAGACGAGCTAAAAGGCGTCTGGGTGCGCCCGACCGAGAAAACCCCGCAGGATATCCAGAAAACGCTGGATAAAATCAAGGGTTACGGCATAAGCAATGTCTTTCTGGAGACATATTTTCAGGGAAAAACCATTTTTCCGAGCCTGACTCTGGAAAGATACAATGTTCAGTCGCAAAGAAATGAATTTAATCACTTTGATCCGCTGAAAGTTTGGATTGAAGAAGCCCACAAAAGAGGAATCAAGGTTCATATCTGGTTTGAAACATTTTATGCCGGCAACGAAAACCCTCTCAACAACCCGAAAAACGTTCTCAGCGTTTATCCCAAATGGGGCAATGTGACAAAGGCAAAATACGACTCGCCGTCGCCTGTTTCTTCGATTTCGGAGCACAACGGTTATTTTCTCGACCCCGCAAACCCCGAGGTTCAGGCTTATTTGCTTGCTTTGCTTGAAGAAATCATCACAACTTACAAGCCGGATGGCATAAACCTTGATTATATCCGTTATCCGCAGGCGATTAGTGCGAAATTCCTCGGTTATGACCTTTCCAACTGGGGTTATACCGAATATGCAAGAAACGAGTTTAAAAATGCGATGGGTGTTGACCCTGTTGAGGTGAAATACGGCACCCCGCAGTGGGAGGCATGGGCAAAATATCGCATGGAGAAGATTACGAGCTTTGTTTTCAAAGCAAAACAGCTCACCGCTAAAAATAATATCATTCTTACCGCGGTAATTTTCCCTGACCGGCTGAAAAGCATGGAAGTAAAAATGCAGGACTGGAAAACATGGTCGCAATTCAACTACGTTGACGGTTTTACCCCGCTTATCCTCACCTGTGACAGGGATACGGCTGATTTCCTCATAAGCGATATCAGAAACAACTCCTCGCCGAGAACAAAAATTTATCCCGGTCTTTTTGTAGCTTTTATGAACGGAAACCCCGATGATTTGCTCCGTCAGGTGCACCAGAGCAGAAAACTCAAGGCGTCAGGCGTGATTATGTTTGATTATGCACATCTTGACCCGAAATATACTGATGTGCTCCTGACCAGTGCATTCAAAGAGGTAAACAGCCCTGCCAGAATGAGCCCTGTGCCCCAAAGACCGGCACAACCCCAACCGCAGGTCAAGAAAAAACGCGGATTTTTCTCAAAATTTAAGAAGAAATAAGCCTTGAGAAGAAGCAAAAAATAGAATATAATTAAATAAAGAATTAAGTTAATAATAAAGGAATTTATATGAGGATTACAAAAACGAAAAAGGGCTTCACCCTTGCGGAAGTATTGATAACTTTGACTATAATGGGTTTGATTGCAGCTTTGACAGTGCCTACTTTGAAGAAAAATACCGAAAGAAAAGAGTTTGCGGCTAAGATTTCGAAAACATATTCGGCTCTGGCTCAGGCAACAAAAATTCTTTCTCAAGAATCTGCAATCAGATACTGGAATAGCACATTTATTGACAGCAGCACGCAGGATTGTTACGCAAACAGACTGAGTTATCTCACTAAAGAGGTTAGCAACGGCACTGTAAAGTTCTATATGAACGACGGGCAGACAATTGAAGCAAAAGACTTCGGTACAAAGCTCACAAATGCAACTTTTGGCGCAGAAGAAAATGATAAATTGTACGGATATTTTATTGTTGACGTAAACGGTGCAACAAAACCCAACGAATACGGCTATGACAAATATGCGCTTGTGCTCGTTGACGGAAAAGGACTGCTCCCGTCGGGTTACAACGGCTGCACTGACAGCTATGGTTGTGCGTCAAAGGTTATTCAGATTGGAAAATCTAATTAGTAAAGGACATATATATGAATAAAAAAAATAAAAAAGGTGCATTCACTCTGGCTGAATTGCTCGTTGCGATGTCAATTCTTGCAGTTATTGCAGTTATGACAGTTCCTTCTCTGCGTGATGACGCGCAAAGGAAAGAAAATGCCGCAAAAGTGACGAAAGCTTATGCCTCAATAGCTCAGGCGTTCGACTATATGGAGGCGCAGCTGCCCATGACATTATGGAAAGCTGATTGGGCATACGAACAGCTGGAAAAACAACTGAATATTATCGGTGAAGACTGTTTTCCTGCTGTAGCTCTTCGATTCCCCAACGGCGATGGTGACTCAAATTATGGCTCAGCAAACAGCTATCGTCTTGCTGATGGCACCTGTGCAAGAATAATCATTACTGATGATTTAGGAGAACTTTCTTCCAGATGGGGTCTGGGATCCGGCAAATATAAAGCTACTGTAAGCATTGACGTAAACGGTGCAAACAGACCGAATGTTTGGGGACAGGATGTATTTTTGTTTAAGTTAATCCCGGAAAGAGGGCTTGTTCCGTCTGGTGCTGAGACAGGATGTGGTGACAAAACCGGTAATGATGATTATTTGAATTCCGGTACTGATTTATATGGATGTGCTGCAAAAGTTATTCAGTACGGGAAAACTACCGAATGAGCGAATTTAAATCAGGTTTTGTCGCAATTCTCGGGCGTCCTAACGTAGGAAAATCAACGCTTTTAAACACAATCCTCGGTCAAAAAATCGTAATCGCCACGGACAAAGCCCAGACAACAAGAAAACGCATAAAAGGCATTTTTACAAACGATGAGGGTCAAATTGTCTTCATTGACACCCCGGGAATTCACAAACCGCTCGACAAATTGGGCGAATTTTTGATTGATGAAGTAAAATCCTCAGTTCCTGATGCGGATGTGATTCTTTTTCTCGTTGATGTGTCCGAACCTGCGGGCGCAGGCGACAAATGGATTGCGGAAAACATCCTGGAAGAGGTTAAAAAGCCCGTTATTATTGTTCTCAACAAAGTGGACAAAATTAAAGATCCTGTGAAAAAAGAGATGAATCTTTTGACTTACAAAACGCTTTTCGGGCAAAATCTGCCAACGGCAAAGATTTCTGCGCAAACCGGACGCAATATTGACACTTTGATTTCGACAATTATGCGAAAACTGCCCGAAGCACCGCCGATTTATCCTCCGGATGAGGTTACGGATGAGAGCATGCGCTCGATTGCGCAGGAAATCATCCGGGAAAAGATTCTCATCAACACGCAGGACGAAATTCCGCACAGCGTGGCGGTTATTATCTCAAAATACGAGGAAAAAGAAAAGATTGACCGTATTTTTGCCGATATCCATGTTGAGCAGGACAGCCAGAAAGGCATTATGATAGGCAAAAAAGGGCAAATGCTCAAAACTATCGGCACGCAGGCGCGCATGGAGCTCGAAAAAGTGCTTGATAAAAAGGTTTATCTTGAATTAAACGTCAAAGTTACTAAAAATTGGCGTAAAAAGCAGAAGAATCTTGAAGATTGGGTGTAGCGGCATACGATTTTTAGTATATCTATGTTAATGCAGAAATTTTTGAGGAAATGTATTTGTACGGCTCACAGGCAAGAGGCGATTTTCGTAAAGATAGCGATATTGATATAGTCGCTGTTTTCGGGGCAGAAAACAAGGAAAAACGCCGTATAATATGGCGTATAGTTTCTAAAGTCGAATATGATTTCGGCGTAAATATGGATTTGCATCCCATGACAAAACAGGATTTAGAAAAAAATACGATTTTTCACAGTCAGGTTGTAGAAAAAGGACTGTTTTATGATGCTGCATAAGGAAGATTTAATAAAAATAGCAGGTAAGAATCGGCTAAAGCGACACTAGATTAGAAAAATCGTCTTAAACAACCCTGCAAGCCGATTTGTACGTTTCCACGTATTTCTGCGCACTCAAATCCCAGCTAAAATCCGCTTCCATTGCGTTTTTCTGTATTTTTTGGAATTCGGGCTTGTTTTTGTAAACCTCAATCGCGTATTTTATACAGTCGAGCATGGCCCATCCGTCATAATTCCAGAATTTAAACCCTGTCGCACCCTCGAGAGGATGACCGACAACGGTGTTTTCGAGCCCGCCTGTCGCTCTGACAATCGGGGGCGTTCCGTATTTCAGCGCAATCAGCTGCCCGAGCCCGCAGGGCTCAAACGCCGACGGCATTAAGAACATGTCGGCTCCGGCGTAAATTTTCTGGCTTAACGATGCTGCAAACTCGATTCTGGCGCGAATGTTGCTGCTTGTTGCATTCAAATATCTGAACAAATCTTCATATTGCTGCGCGCCCGTGCCGAGAATGATGAATTTTGCGTCAAGGCTTTTCAGCTGCTCGCATACGGGATGGAATAAATCGAATCCTTTCTGCTCAACAAGCCTTGACACTATTGCGATTAACGGCTGCCCTTCATAATACGGCATGCCGAACTCCTCAAGCACCGCTTTTTTGTTAATTTCTTTCTTTTCAAGATGATTTTTGTCATATTTTTCGGCGATTGCGTTGTCCGCAGCGGGATTGTAAACGCTGTAATCCACTCCGTTTAAAATTCCGACGAGCTTGTGCGCATTGTGATTCAGCGTCCAGTCGAGCCCGTTTCCGCCCTCAAAAGTCTTGATTTCTTCGGCATATTTCGGCGAAACAACGATTATTTTGTCGCTGTAATTAATCGCACCTTTCATCCAGTTGAGCATGCCGAAATGTTCAAGCCCCCAGCAATTCCAGACGTATTTGTGGTCAAGCTGCGCAAAATAAAGCACATCATCGAACCACTGCCCCTGATATGCGAGGTTGTGAATGCTGAAAACGTTCTTTGTGTTTGCAAAAAACGGGTCATCTTTGTAATTAACTTTCATATAAACCGGAATCATCGCGGTGTGCCAGTCGTTTGAGTGGATAATGTCGGGTTTGAAGTTCAAAAGCCGCGCGTATTCGATGCAGGCATGGGAAAACGCGATAAAACGTTCATGCTCGTACCTTGTGTCGATATATCGCGGGTAAACCTCATGAAACGGCGCAAAATACTTGCTGTTGTCGAGAAAAAATACATTTATGTTCGAGCCGGGCAGCTTTGCCATTTTCAGGGTGAAATAATATTCGCCGTAGCTGTAATTTATTGTTAATTTTGAGTTCGGGATTTCTTTTATATCGTATTTGCTCTGGTCAATGCAGCCATGGAGCGGCGTAAAAATTGCGACTTCGTGCCCCATTTTTTCAAGTACCTTGGGCAAACTCCCCACAACATCAGCCAATCCGCCGACTTTTGAAAAAGGAGCAACCTCCGCAGATGCAAACATAATTTTCATAAAATTCTATCCTCTCTTAGTGATTTTAATTATAACATTTTCCGCGTGCAGTGCAAAAGGGGAGAATTTGTAAATAAATGTAACAAACCCGTCCAAAAGATGTTATAAACCCAAGAAAAGTGGGCATTAAGTAAATAGAAGGGTATGAAAAAAGATTTTAAATAACCTTTCTTCGAGAGTTTGTAACTAACATAAAGAGGTAGCAGAATATGAAAAAGAACTGTGTTAAAACCCCGAAAACCCTTGCTAAAAAAGCATTTTCAACCCAGGGGGGGGGGGGGCTGTAAGCCACTAGTATCACGGCTTTCCGCCTGCGCCCTCGCTGCAACCCTCTGCCTTAGCACCCCCGCGCTCGCCGACGAAACCTATACCCCAACCCTCGATAAACTCCACCAGTCCGGCGCCACAATGCCCGATTCAGATAAAATCTATCCCGAATCCGCCTACACCCTCACTGAAACCCTTGAAAAAGGCGAAAATACCATCACTCTCTATGAACAAACCGAAATAACTCAATATTTTGACCCTGAAACAGGTGAAAAAGTCGCTGAGCAGGACAAATTACCCGAAATTCAATACAACGAAGTAAAAACTATTGAAATATCACCAAAATACTACTCTGTATCCCTCAAAAAAAACGAATACGGTAATGGCGCAGACGCGATATATTACAAATGGGATAAAAACGACGGTTTAAAGCTTGTAAACGCAGAAAATTCCGCAGAAGCACAAATCACTGTAAAATATGACCCGGCTACTTTGCATTCATATATTGAGAATGCAGTGGCCTCTCAGGCAACAATAATTGATGGTGCAAATTTTGTTGGGTTAAATAAATACGCTACCTACGTAGACGCGGGGGGAGGTGCAATACTTAATTCCGGAAGTTCTGCAGAACTCGGTAATATCAATGCTAATTTTATAGGCAATTATGTTTCTACCAATGAATCTTTTACTAATGCTTTCGGAGGCGCAATTTACAATGATAGCGGAACCTTAGGAAATATAACCGGAAATTTTATAGGCAATTATGCTGCCGTAATTCTTGATGAGTTTTCTGATTATACTGAGGTTTATGGAGGTGCAATTTACAATTATAGTGGAACCATAGATAATATATCCGGTGATTTTATAGGTAATTACGTTTTTTCGCCTACAGCTGCCAGTGGCGGTGCGATTTCCAATGGTTATGGAGCAATCTCTAACATATATGGTAATTTTGTAGGAAATTATGCGATTTCTGACGGATATGCCTATGGTGCAGCAATAGCCAATGAGGGCGCAATTAATAATATTGCCGGAGATTTTATAGCAAATTATATTGTTTCCGGAGGTTCTGCCGACTCTTCTGCAATTTACAATTACGGCACAATTGAGAGCATAACAGGTGATTTTATTGCAAATAGTGTACGCGCAACTGACTTCATAAATGCCGGTGCGATATTTAATGGTGATAATATTGGAGATATAACGGGAAATTTTATTGGAAATAGCTCAATTACGCCAATGGATGAACCTTATGTTGAGGGAGTTGGTACTATGGCAGATCACCATGTCCATGCATCTTATGGTAGCGCAATTGGTAATTATGGTAAAATTGAAAAAATAACCGGTAATTTCTTAAATAACCACGCGGAGGGATATACTGCATCCGGTGGTGCAGTTGCCAACTATTCCCAAATCGGTACAATTACCGGTAATTTTATAAACAACAGCGTGGTCGCTACTGGTGAGGCTGCAGGCGGAGCTATATTTGATGCTGCCAGTGAATTTGATGCTGATTATCCTGCCTTTATTTCTGAAATAAAAAATTCATCATTTATAAATAATACTGTTGAGTCCATTGAAAAAACTGCACTTGGCGGTGCAATATACTCTAAAAATGATCTTCTGATTAAAGCTGAAAACGGTGCAACATCAGTATTCTCCGGAAACAAAGCGATTTCTAACGGTATTGAAACTCAAAATGCTATTTATATGGCAAAATATACAGAGAATGTGTCCGGCGAGTACACAATAGAGGGCAATAATTTTTCAATGACTGAAGATGTTGTGTATAATCCTCGGCTCACTCTTTCTGCAGAGAAAAATGGTACAATTATATTTAATGATACAATAAATGGGGATAAATATTCTTCTTATAAAACCACAGGTACAATTGTTGTTACTGATATAGCAAAAGAAAAATTCAAAGAACAATCCGGAGCTTCTATAGATTCACTTGAAGACTACATGCAATACGCAAAAGATAATTACTATTTTGATACAGACGAAGATATTATAGAATTTGGACTTTCGTGTAATCATATAGTTTTGGAAGAAAAAACAGTTGAAGGAATTGGGGAAAATGCTTCTTATTCGCTTTTGTTAACCGGCGACCAATCCGGCAAAATCTACCTCAACAACAACATAATAAACGCCAA
>URHD01000081.1 GCA_900547585.1 uncultured bacterium
AAAACTTGAGGATGCTCAAGAACCAGAATTCCGCCTTTATTTAAAATATTTTTCTCATTAATAACCCTGACAACATCATCATAAAGCCCCATTGCATAAGGGGGGTCGACGTAAATTACATCGTAGCTTTTTGAAACAGTTTTGAGAAGCTTTAGGGCATCGCCATAAAATATCCCCGCAGAAATGCCCAGTATTTTGGCATTTTCTTTTAAAAGCGCAAAGGTTTTCCGGTCTTTTTCAAGAAAATCAACAGAAGCAAACCCGCGCGAAGCAGCCTCAAAGCCAATTATCCCCGAACCTGCAAAAATATCCAAAAACGCTGAACCGTCAAAATCAATCAAATTTGCAAGAACATTGAAGAGGCTTTCTCTGGTTTTGGAAAGCGTAGGCCGAACATTGGAGCCTTTTGGTGAGATGATTTTTCTTGATTTTAAATAGCCGCCCGTGATTTGCATGTTTTTATATCTGTTTTGTGACCAGAGCAAAGATGTCGTTTAGAATAATCAGCAACATCAGCGCTATGAGTATGAAAAATCCCGTATTCGCGACTTTTTCAATCGTTTTTTCGTTAACCGGACGGCCTTTAATTTTTTCAATAATCAAAAACATCAAATGCCCGCCGTCAAGCGCAGGAATCGGCAAAATATTGATAATAGCAAGGTTCATGCTGATAATTGCAGTCAAAAGCAGCCCCTTGAACAGCCCCTGATTCTGGATTACATCACCGCCGAGCTTTGTAATCGCAACGATTCCATGCAAATCCTTCATCGGAATCTGTCCTGTGAAAAGTTTTCCGAGTCCGATTACCATCATTTCCGTATTTATCCAGAGATAATCAAACGATTTTGTCAAAATCTGCGCAGGCGTTTTTGTCGGAATCAAAACCTCCTGAAGATTCTGCTGAATTCCTATCATTCCCTTTTCATCAGAGTAAATCGGCTTGAGATTAACCTCTTTTCCCTCGCGAAGAACCGTGAAATTCATCGGTTTTTGCGTATCAGAGAGCGCTTTTGCAATATTTTCAAGGGTAATATTGTTATTTTCTTCAACAACAAAAGATTTTTCTCCCTGAATTTTGTTTCTCAAATCGATTTCATCTTTTGTGAGCTCAATTTCATCTGTTTTTGGCTGCTCAAGCCCGAGAAGAACATCATTTGAA
The DNA here is from genome assembly GCA_900547585.1 of uncultured bacterium. GTDB lineage: Bacteria > Cyanobacteriota > Vampirovibrionia > Gastranaerophilales > Gastranaerophilaceae > Spyradomonas. The sequence continues at coordinate 1,160 of URHD01000081.1, forward strand.
AGCTTTATAGAATTTTCATCCGTTGGAGAAACAAGATGGACTTTTGTACCTTTTGAGATTTCACCCTCTGTGATTTTCGGATTTTTAGCCTTCAATTCACCCAGAACAGCCTCATATTTTTCCTGAGAAACAAAGCCGTCGTGTTTTTTGCTCATCTGGGCATATTTATTGACCTGAAAAGGATAAATTATGTCAGAACCGTTAATTTTAAGGATTTTATCGCCTGTTTGCATGCCTGATTTGTAGATTGCAGCCTCTTTTGGAGCAACAATTTTGGCAATATAAATATCATATTTGCCAGCAGGAAGCTTATGCCAGATTGCCGCAGTCATAACAACAAGAACAATCGCGCACAAAACATTAGCAACAACACCCGCTGAAATAACGACCGCTCTTTGCCATACAGGTTTGTTAGAGAATCTTTCTGACGAATCCATCGGGATTTCCGAGTTTTCATCATCATCTGGAAAGGAAACATACCCCCCGAGCAAAAGCGCATGGACAAGAATCTTTGTATCGCCGATTTGCCCCTCAAAAAGCGTAGGCCCGAAAGGCAATCCGAAACCGAATTTATCTACTTTTATGCCCATCATTCTTGCTGCGAGGAAATGCCCGGCCTCATGCACAAGAATTAACAAGCTTATTAACAAAATCATTATAATTACGTTCATTTTTCTCTCTCTTTCAGGTTGATGAGTTCCATTTTACCATACAAACCCGATTCGTATTATAATTATTAATATGATTAATATTTTTGCGCAATTGCTCGATTTGATATACAAAAAGCGTTGTTATTTCTGCCGCTCCTGTGCAGAATCCACTGTAATGTGCTCAAAATGTTACGATTCAATCGAACTTTTGCCGCCGCAGCCGGTTATGAAACTGGATGATTTACCGGTTTTCAGCGCCGCTGTTTATGCAAAGAACGTTACAAAGCTTATTCGCGCAGTAAAATACCACAATCAGCATGAACTGGCTCATTTTCAGGCGAAATTAATGTACGATTTGTGGAAAAATACAGAATATGCAGGAAAAAATTTTGTTATTGTGCCCGTTCCATTGCACAAAAAACGTTTGAAAAAGCGTGGTTACAACCATATGACGCTTGTCGCGAATGAATTTGCTAGAATGAGCGGATATGAAACAAAAGAAGAATTAATCACAAGAATCAAAGAAACAAAAGCTCAGTACAAACTTTCAAAAGAAGAAAGGCAGAAAAATCTTCATATGGCGTTCAAATGTGACAAAAATTTGTACCGCGGGGAAAATCTCCTGATTATTGACGATATTTTGACCACAGGAAGCACTCTGCATGAGATAATTTCAGAGTTTGAGCGCAACGGTATAAACAAAATTGTTTGTCTGACCACCAGCTGCACAGCGCAGCATGTTTAAGAGTTCCGGATATAATGAGGAACAAAAAGCAAGTTTTTACGATTGACAACAGGCTTTTTGTCTTCCTGAAGTCATTTTCAGGGCCGAAAGATAGAAATTGAAACATCCCGCCCTTGCGATTCTTGGTCAAACCCGGAATGACATCATCCTATTGTTGTCATTCCAGTGAAAAGGGGAATCTCCGGTTTCGCCGGTCAAAAACAAAAACATGAAAATCAGCTTCCGACAACGAGATTTATACACGTCTATTCCAATCTTGAAAATTCGGAATGACCGCATTAATTTACAATTAAACAACAACCCCGATTTATGCTAAAATATTAAAAAAGGAAGTTTTTAATGACACAATACGCAGTAACACTCATAAAAAATATATTTCATCCCCTGATTGTTCCTGAAACAGCACATGTCGAGCAGGGGCAGCAGGTTCTTGTGAGAACAGAAAGCGGTGAAGAAGTTGCAAAAGTCCATGCAATTAGCGATGCAGTTGCGAAAGCCTGGCAGAAAAAGAAAACAGAACCACTCCATTTAATTCGTGTCCTGGGCGAACACGACAAAACTGCACTTGAAGAACTTGAAATTGCAGAGGAAGAAGCGTTCAAAACCTGCAAAAGTATGGTCGCAAGCCACAATTTGAACATGAATCTTGTTAAAACAAAATACACTTTTGACAAAAGAAAGATAACTTTCTACTATACTGCGCCCGAAAGAGTTGATTTTCGAGGGCTGCTCAAAGATTTAACTCAGGTGTTCAAACGTGTCCGCATTGATTTGAGGCATATCGGCGTGAGGGATGAAACCGCGCTTCTTGAGGGCAACGGGCTTTGCGGAAGACCTTTTTGCTGTTGCACTTTTTTGAGAAATTTTGAATCAATCAACATAAAACTCGCAAAAGACCAGGGAATGCCCATTACGCCCGGAAAAATCTCCGGAACCTGCGGAAGATTGCTTTGTTGCCTTGATTACGAGTACAAAAATTATATTGATTTTGCAAAACACATGCCGCCCATCGGCTCAGGCGTAATGACGCCTGACGGGCTCGGAAAAGTTTGCCTTTTGAACTTTTTGAGCGGAAAAATCACGGTAAAACTTGAAGACGGCAAAATCAGCGAATACAAAAAAGAAGATATTGAAATGATTGACGGCGAAGTCAATATTGAAATTGACGACTCCGTAACCGCATCATATCAGGAAGAACCGGAATACAATATCGACATAAAACAGCTGGAAGACTAAAAAGGACCAAAAATGAAATCAACAGGCACCAGATACTGCATAAAAACCTGCTCAAGCGAAAACACGCAGGAACTCGAAAACCTATTAAACGAAATGTCCGCACAGGGCTGGGAAATTTATACAATGCACGAAGTCGAGGGCGACGACGGTTTCAATTTTAACTGCATTTTTGCACGCGACGCGCAGGAGGAGCCCGAAGAAGAAGATTTTGATGAACTTTTCGGCTACAAAACCCAGATGCAAAAAATGATTTCAGCAGAAAATGAGCCTTTTGAGCTTTGTGTTGATATTCAGAGAAAAATCAAAGACAAAAGGAACAGAATTAATAAAATCCGCGCACTTATTGATGAAACCTCAGAACATCAGCGTCAGAAACTTAACAAAGAAATGTCCGTTTGCATGGAGGAGCTTGCGACCCTTAGAAAAGACCTTCAGCGCGTAATTTCACCGGAAATTATGACTGATAAAATCGGGCAGGACAAAATTTGTATAAAATTGAGCGAAGAAAATATCGAGCTCGTAAATCCTGACCTGGAAGCAAATCTGGTGGCACAGACAGTAAAAATCAGGCAAAAACTTGCTGAAGAACTGGGTTATATTATCCCGAAAATAAGATTTGAAAACGATGAAGCGCTTTTATCAAACGAATTTCAGATTGATGTAAGAGGCGTATGCGCATTCAAAGGCGCTGTTTACCCAGGCTGCCTTATGTTTTTAAAAGATGAGCTGAATTCGCCCAAAGGCCTGAAAGACGCAATCAAGGATGTTGATTTTTTGAGCGGAAGAAATGTTCTCTGGGTGCCTCAGGAGAAGACAAAAAACTTCTGGGCGCACGGTTTAACTGCCTCAGAGGTTGTTGCACGCGCTTTGGAATACGTTTGTGTAAAATATGTTGAGGATATTTTTGATTATAACGATATAAACCGCTACATTGAGCTTGTCGGTGAGAGCAATCTATACTTAATTGAAAATATAATCCCTGATTTTGTATCGATTGCGGAGTTGAAATTTATTCTCACAAATCTGATTAAAGAGCGGGTTTCTGTCAAAGATATCCTGTTTATTTTCGAAAAAATCAATGATTTTGCTGACGAGCAGACAAAAGAAGACCTTCTGTCAAAGGTTCGTCATGCGCTCGGACGACAGATTTCACAAAGTGCGGCAAATGAAAACAATGTTATACAGGCTTTTGAGCTTTCTGCCGAGCATTTAAAATATTTTCAGGCTAAAATGTCAGGGAAAAATCCTGTTATCAGAATCGACAATTCCAGAATAAAAGCGATTGCGCAGGGTTTGTACAAAAATGCAGAAAAATCAGGAATCTTGCCCGAAAATTTAGTACTTATTGTGCCGATGGAAATTCGCCAGATTACGGCGTTTGTTCTTTCGCAGCTGATGACGACAATAAAAGTCTTAGCAAGAGAAGAAATCGCAGGGGGATATCCTGTCGAGATTTTAGCTGAAGTTTAGCGGATGATTATCGAAAATACCGGTTCATAACTTCCGGACTTAGAACTTTTCCGTTTTCCTTTGCTTTTTTGATTATGTTAAACAAATAATCCACAAGCGGGAATGGATGACAGTGCTCTTTTACAACTTGCTTGAAAATCGAATCCTGCGCAAATAAAACTTTTGTTCTTGTAATATTTTCAAGCTGCGGCAAAAATTCACGGGCAGAATATGAAACAACATCAGCATTTTTGTTGTTTTTTAGTAATGATTTACTGTATTGCGTGCCAAAAACCTCATTAAAAACACGCAAAGAATAGACTTTTCCCTTTTTGGTTTCTCTGGACATAATATCCACAACTGTGGTGGGCTCGCCCATACAAGCAAACTGCCGTTTTAAAGTTTCAAGCTTTTCAGGCGTTTCTTTCAAATAAAAAACCGCTCTGGAACCGAGTTTTGCACCAAAACTCTGATAATAATTGGACTGCTGACGAATTTTCATATTTTTTTACCTCTAAGCGCTTATTTTTCCTGTTTTCATCAAATTGAAGTATTTATCAATCGAGCCGCCATCTTTATCCCAGCTAAAGTCGTTAGCCATTGCGTTTTTCTGAATTTCGAGGAATTTTGCTTTATCATTATAGAAAGTATCAAGAGCTCTGTTGAATGCATCTGTGTAAGCGTCTGTGTTGCTGTAGAATCCGCTGTTTGCGCTTCCGTAAACAGCAATTCCCTTGTCTTTGTTATCATTGTCATAATGTACAGGAGGCCTAAATCCGTCTATTCCGTCGCTTACCGTGTCAACAAGTCCGCCGGTTGATGTTGTAACCGGCACGCAGCCTTTTGCCATTGCTTCTATCTGCGTCAGACCACATGGTTCAAATACCGACGGCATTGCGAACATATCTGCCGCGCTAACGAGCAGATGTGTATGCAAAAATCCTTTAAATATGATGATTCTCTTGCCCAAATCAGGGAATCTGTCAGTAATCTGGCGTTTCATTTCTTTCAGCCTGTTATATGTATCAGGGCTGGAGATATTTCCGCCCATAATAATAACCGGAAGCTTGTCTTTCGGAATATTTTCCTTTTCTGCTTTCAATCCGAGATTATACAAAGTTCCCCAGAAAATAGTATCCATTCCCTTTTGCGGATCAATTCGCCCTACATGGCCGATTACCGGCACGTCTTTAAAATCTTTTATTCCGGAAATGTCTATATTGAGAGCATCTTCGTCAATAAAATATCTTCTGGTAGGACTAAGCGATTTTCTCTGGGAAGATTGTTCTCTTTCCACAATTTTTTGGAAAATCGACATAATCTCATTTTTGTTGCGATTTCTTATCTCAAAAGCCCTGTCATCAGCAGCTTCGTATGGAAGCAGCTTAACATTGCTCAAATCAATTTTATATCCGTCAATATTTACATCATTACGAATCTGATTGAGTATGTTGTTCATATTTTTTTCGTTAGGAACGATGGTTGATTTTGAATATCCGTTCATAATCGGTGTCATTGTATGATACTGATTGCGTTCTGCAAATATCGGGGTCAGCCCTTTTGCTTTTACATCGGATTTTAATAGTTCCTGACCGTAATTTTCGGATACCGGCACAATTCTATCAGCAAGTGCAACACCGCACATCATAGAGTTGAAATCATTATGAATCATCATGGAATTTTCCAACCCGTAGTCCCTGTATTGCCACGGCATATCAAAAGTTTTCGCATGTGAAAGGATATCCGCAGAAAATCCTTGCAACAGGGTCGCGAAAACTGACATTCTGTGGAGATTGTCATTTCCTTTTGAAGGGCCCTGGTGTTCTGCGTTATGAACAATGAAAATAGTTGGCAAATCATCAAAATACTTGCCGGTTTCATGATCAATCTGCCCGTAATCAGCTTCTGTCGCTGCCATGTATTTTGTAAGCGGCGCAACTGTTCCGGCCGACCAGTCATTTAATATTGCAACGTTTGGCGGCTTAATTCCCTCCAATTTTCCCTGTTTTACAGCTTTCATGGTTTCATAAACTGCCTTTGAAAAATAAGACATTCTTGTAATAGGGTCTGTTCCATTGTTAACGTATGGATCGAGCTTGAAATTGCCTGCGGTAATATCAAAAATATTACAATTTTTAATAGACAGCCCTTTATCGTTTTTAGCCTCTTTGTTTGAGGTATCAAGGAAAATAATATCAGTATTTTTATGGTGGCCCTTTAAAACTCTGACCTGATTATCTCTCAAACCGGTATTTGAATCAGGCGACCCGTCATATATCGGAACATTTACATATCCGACATACTTAAGCGGGATTTTTACTTCAGCATTTTTGCCATAGTGATACTCAAAACCTGTCCTGCCGGCCTCCAGTTTGTGAACAACTTTGCCATTTCCGTTATAAAGAGGTGTGATTATCGTAGTTTTATGCCCTTTGGCGCCGTATTTATTGTTGAAACTCATTGGAAGATCCGTCGCAACCTGCCCCATTCCGCCATCTGACATAAAGTCAGCAGTTTCTGCGGTAACCATCCATGCGTTAATTTTATCGATTTTTGGCCATTTGTATTCGTTCGTCTCAGCACTGAGACCCTTCATCCTTGATGCGGCTTCTGTTTCCAGACGGAACGCCGCATAATTCGAAAGCCTGGGTCTGAAAGCTTCAAATTCGTAGAATTTTCCGTACGGATGAACCATTCCCTGCTGCATAGCGGTATTCAGACCGAAAGAAATTACCGCTTTATTATTTGAGGCAAGCAAATCCAAATATTTAGCTGCCGTGCCTGAATTTTCGACATAAAAAACCTGAGGAGTTTGAGTTTGCTTATTTTTTCCTGTACTTTGAGTTCTCCCGAGAGCGAATGAAGTGACCGGTTTAACCGCAACCATTTTATTTTATCCTTATTTAACTATATTTACTCAGTCCTCATGCAATAACTATCCTGAATAATAAATTTGTTAGCTTTAACTTATATTGATAGTCAAAAGTTACAAAAATTAACAAGAAAGTAGTGTCTCAAAAACACTATTGATGCAGAAATTTATAGTTTTATAC
>URHD01000082.1 GCA_900547585.1 uncultured bacterium
ATGGAGAAAAGGAGTGGAAGAGAAAGTATAAAGAGAATTGGCTACATGTATATAATGCCCAGATTTATCACTTTCTAAACATATACAATGTATATATTTTACATATCTTTACAAATAGCAAGAAAATCACAAATTTGGTAAGATAAATTCAGTAAATATAAAAAAGACGGGGCAAAAATGGGACAAACAATTGCAGAAAAAATTATTTCACAACATGCGGGAAAAGAAGTAAAAGCCGGCGAGCTTTGCATAGCAAAAGTCGATGTCGCGGCTGTTCAGGACGGAACTGGGCCTTTAATGGTTCAGGAATTCAAAAAATTGGGCAAAAAAACGCTCGCAAACCCGCAAAGAAGCATTCTTTTCATTGACCATGCCTCGCCGAGCCCCAGAAAAGAGCTTTCTAACACACATCTTGTGTTAAGAGAGTTCGCAAAAGAGACCGGAGCAGTGCTTTCAGACACGGGAGCAGGAGTTTGCCACCAGAGGCTGGTCGAATCATTTGTAAATCCCGGCGAAATCCTTGTAGGCGCTGATTCACACACTTGCACATCCGGTGCACTGGGCGCATTCTCAACAGGCATGGGTTCGACCGATGTAGCCGTCGCAATGGCGCTCGGAAAAACCTGGCTTAAAGTTCCATCTACCTTCAAAATCGAAGTAAACGGCGAATTTCAAAAAGGTGTTTACGCAAAAGACCTTATTTTGTACTTAATCGGAGAAATTGGCGCAGACGGAGCGACTTACAGAGCATTGGAGTTTTGCGGTTCCACAATCGAAAACATGTCAATGGCTGAGCGCTTTACACTCGCAAATATGGCTGTTGAGGCAGGAGCAAAGGCGGGATTGTTTGTTTCTGACGAAAAAACGAAAGAATATCTTGAAAAACAGGGCCGCGGTGACAAATTTACGGAAATAAAACCGGATGAAGACGCTGTTTATGAGCGTGTCATAAAGATTGACGCGTCAAAGCTTGAGCCAACAGTGTCATGCCCGCACACAGTCGATAATACAAAACCCGCAAAAGACTTAAAAGAGGTAAAAATTCATCAGGTCTTTATCGGAACCTGCACAAATGGACGGATTGAGGATTTGAGGATTGCGGCGGAAATTCTGAAAGGGAAAAAGGTAAATCCCGATGTACGCCTGATTGTGGTTCCGGCGTCCATGCAGGTTTATTTGCAGGCAATGGACGAAGGTTTGTTGAAAATATTTGTAGAAGCCGGAGGTCAAATCCTCGGACCTGGATGCGGGCCTTGTGTTGGCGTTCATGCCGGCACTTTAGGCGACGGCGAGGTTTGCCTTGCCACACAGAATAGAAATTTCCAGGGGAGAATGGGCAATACAAAAGGGTTCATTTACCTTTGTTCTCCGGCTACGGCAGCTGTTTCTGCAATCAACGGCTATATCACGGATCCTCGCAACTAATCTTATTTTTTTATAAAAGAACGGAAGAGTTTGAGCATATTTTGGAAAATTTCTTTGCCTTTTGGTGCTTCAACAGGATTGGAGTTGATTTTGACCAAATCCAACCCAGTATCAAAAGAGGCAAGCCCTTTATCAAAGCCAACTGCAAGAATTTTCCTTGAGCCGTCTTCTTTAAACGTTGTTGTAATATAGCTTTCAGGATAAAGTTCTCTGACATTTAAGGCTTTACCGATTTTATGCGGATTATCCGTTGCAGATAATTCAGAAATTATTATTGTTCCATTGTGTTTCAGGATTTGTTTTTTGGCTTTTCCGCCGCCGAGGTTTACATATTGGACAACAGAGCCTTTTGGCGTGGTTGTTCTGAATTCAGCGTATTTATTGTTCGGAGCGAACAGGGCTTTTTTCATTGCGCTTATATTATAGTTATGAAATCTTACAGGGTTCATTTACAAGTTCCTAATTATTAATATGCATAGTAAAAACACCTGAATAAGATAATTTAACAATTAAGGAGAATTATTTACAAAGTTTTACATCCAAATCAAAGATTGTACGAACCCTTAATATCTTTTCTGTTGTCTATCCTTGCAAAAACCTCTGTGCTGTAATCAATAACCGGCATGAATTTTTCTTCAAAGATTTTTGCAGCCTTAGCACGGTTTTCTGGCGTCCCGTTGAACTGCAAATCAAAGATTTTTTCCTGAATTGCGCTATATTTTTCTCTTACGGTCGGCATAAGAGCATTGTATTCTTCAAGGTTTTTTATTTTATCAATAGAATCCAAATCCGCTTTCCATTGCGCAAGCACATAGTCAAGACCGGCTTCATCATTGAGAATATCGAGGTTTTGCATTTTTTGCTGAAAATCTTCAATACCCCAATCGATTTTATAACCGTTAATCTCTTTAAGGGAGCGAACATCAGAAAGATTCGACTCATCAAAGATGAATTTTCCGCCAACTTCTTTCAGATTCGGCAATGAAGTTGCGTTTGAGTTTTTAAAATCAGCGTCACCTGTGATGTTAGAAACATTTGCAAGCAAATCGTTCTCTTTCACGCCCAATTCTGATAGCGTAAAGCCCCCGACATTGGGGTTGTAATGAGACAAAGAGAATGTTCCGTCCGGTTGTTTCGTTACGCTTATTTCCATTTTTTCAAAAATGGCGTCATAGTTCTTCTGAGCAGCATCATTTTGGAAAGTTGCCCTTAAATCATCATAAATCGGCTTTGATGCCAATGCTTTGTCTATTTTTTGCTTACAATCAGGCTGCGCGCTCAATCCATTTCTGGACATGTAATCGTTAATTACATTTATATAAGGAATCGGAACTGTAGCATTTTGCTGGCGTTTTTGTATTTCATATACGCTGCCGGGTGCTGTTTCTCTAACGCATACCTGCGTAAGCCCGTTTTCATCAACAAAAAAGTGCATTGCGCCCTGTTTCACGTAGGGTTCTGCGTTGAATGTCCTTATGCACCAGTTTGTGCCATCAGAAAATGCCTTAACTTTATCGACATTTGCGTTGTAATCGGGCGAACTCGAGTCGGTTTGGGGCACGGTGTACCATTTGCCCTTGATTCCGTCAACATCAACAGCTTCAACATTGCTGCCATTCATTGCTTTTTCCCTTATTCTTTGCGAATAGAGGTTTGAAAAGGAGGTGTTGCTGCTGTTTGCCGCAGAACCGAGGATTTCTTTCACAAGCGTTTTATCAAGCTGCGGCGGGATATCAGCGTTTTCAGGAAGCAGGTCTTTTGTAATAAAATCAGCAACAATGATTTTTGCGTAAATATTTTCTTTCAAATCCGGCTCGTTATCCATAAAATCGAACCATTCTTTGAGCATTTTGTCCCTGTGTTCGTTAGCTTTGGAATAAGTTCTGGACTGGTAATCACCGTTTTTGATTGAATCGTACTGATTTTGTGCCCAATCACGTGTTGCAGCTTCATTTCGCCAGATTTTGTCATCCGGATTGTATTTGTCAATGACAATTCGTTCAAAACCCTTTATATTCTGCCTTGAACGCAAACCGGAAACGACTTTTGCTTTTTGAGGAACGCCGTCTGCTTCTTTTACGATTTTTGCGTCAAGTTTTGCGTTGATTGCCTCGATATCAATGCCTTTTGTCTGCAAATCGCTTCTGACATCCAAAGAAAGCCCCTGAATCATGCCTTTTATCTGCTTTTTCACCTTGGAATTGAACTTAACAGCAACATCTGCACCTGAAATATTGTTCAAAACAGCGAGATTTTTTTCAAGGAGCGGATTCAAGCCGGTATTTTGCAAAGCCATGAAATCATCAACGATTTTGGGGTTATATTCGCCGGAAATCTTCGCAGAATTGATAATATCGCCGATTTTGTTCTTTTGAACGCCGGATTTTGCGATTTCGAGCGCTTTTGCCTGCAATGCAGCATCAACAACGCCCTCAGTCGATATTGCTTTCAAAACCGAGGCTGATTCTTTCTCGCTAAAGCCGTTTGCCTCAAACAGAGCAAACACATCTTTCTGATCAGCCGACATATTGTCAGAAAGGGATTTTTGAGCTGATTTTGCCGGAGCGGCTGCTTTTTCGGCATCCAGTTTTTGCTGCGTTTTGGACAAAAATGCCGCTGTATTAATATCCATACCCTCATTCAGCATTTTCACAACAAAAGGCGAAGTTTTCGGGTTCTGGAGCAGGTTTGTATAGCGTTTGACCTTGTTTGTATCGACTTTGCCGTAATTTATACCATCTTTAAGCACCAGTGAGTCAAGAATGCCGCTCAAACAGCTTTTATTCAGCCCATCAGTGCCCAGAACCTGCTCAATCAGGGGCTTATTATCTTTATTTGAGGCGGACAAAACCTGTGATATTTTATCTTTCGGAAAATCACTTCGTGAGCACAAGTTTTTCGCGAGTTCAATATTATCAGCACTAGTTACCATCAAAATACGCGGAATCTGATTTTTCGGCACGTCATATTCATTTGAAAAACAGAGCTTATTTGCCAAATCAACATTAAATTCACGGGTATTTAATAAAATCCTGAAAATTTCATCCGGATTGGCATTAATTTCCTTATCAAAAAACAGTTTCATAGCGAGTTTTTTATTTTCCGGAATGCAAGCAGCAAGCGCCTGCACTGTCTGCTGGCTGGAATCAGAAATCGGATGTTCACGCAAAACAGCGCTGAATTCATCCAAAGTAAGATTGTTAGAAGCCGCTTTTGCGCAGGAATAAGCATCTTTAAACTTATTACCCGCAGTAATCAGGTCGATTTTTGCCTTAAACGTTTCAAAATCAACCGGGTTCCAGGAAGAAAGTTCTTTATAAACACGGGACGGGTTTTCAAAGCCTTTTGATTGCATATAATCGACCATTTTCAAATGAGAAACGGCATTTTTATCAGCAAGCACAGAATAAGCATTATCAGTCAGGCTAAGATTGTTCTTTTCAACGTAATCAAGCGTTGCAAGTGCGTTCTTGAATGAAAAATCCGGGTTACGAACGGCCGCGCCGTAGACATAAAACGCATCAACGCCCTGTTTTTTGTGATAAGTTTTTATTTTTTCCATAAAGTCCGCTGCGCCCCTATAATCACCGTTTTTAACATCCAGAAATTCTGTGGCCTGAGTGGAATATTCCAGAGCATTTGTGCCTTTCATTGCTTTTACGAGGTCGCGAAGCCCTGCATAATCGGTAATTCCCAATGTTTCGATTTCTCGCATATTAATATCGCATTTTCCGTAATCCGGTGAGTTGATAATATTGTACATTTCAGCGATTTCAGGGGCTTTCATTGGTGAACCGGATTGTGCAATGTAGCGCAGACCATCTTCTTTTGCCGCAGGGGACAATGTGTTTACGAATTTCTGAATTTCCGGCAAATCTTTCCGTCCTGCCAGCTTTTCAAGATAATATGATGAAACATTTTCACCGGATTCGGTCTTCAAATCCATCGGATATTTTTCCAGCATGTCAGAAATGGCCGACATTCTTGTCGAAAGAGTGTTTACACCATCGCTTTTAAGATTGAAATCAACAGAAAATTTCGAAAGCCGCTCAGTTTCGCTCACATAGCGCGCTATTTGCGCATCTGAAACATTTCCGGTGTTAGCTATTTCGTTTATGCCCACCCTGTACTGTTGAGGAACCTGACTATTGATTTTTCCGGCAATATCAGCCATTTCACCGGTAAATTTCGCCAGATTGTCAGCATTAAACCAGGAAATTTCGGTTAAAGCATTAGAATCCAGCTTTCCATCGGGCGACATTTTTGCAAATAACGGCAATTTTTCAATTACTGCAGCGGGATTGCTGCTATTGTTAAGCACCTCTGCAAGCAATCCGACTTTTAACAAAGAAGCATCATCAGGAAATTTTACATATTTTTCCAGCATGGAGATATTTTCTTTATTCATATATCTAAAAGCTTTCATCTCTGAAAAATCAGGATTTTTAAAGAGATTTGTAATTTCACTTCTGAAGCCCGCGTCCGAAAAATCCCATTCACCAGCCATTGTAAATTCTGACATAAATTTCATCCCAAGAGCCGCCATTCCAGCCTCTTTGTCATTCAAATCAATGGATTTTATTTCCTCATCGGTGAAATTTAATGATTTCAAGACATTTTTAAACTCTTCCGGCGATGGAGCGGCTGTTTCGTTCAAACGGGGATTTTCAGGAGCTGATTTTGCACCTTTGAATGAGGGAATTCCGGCATCGGGCTGTTTTATCTGATTTATTTGGTCATTTTCAAGGATATTTTTAGCGTTGAATGGATTTGCAGGCGATTCTTTAACTGTTTTAGCCGAAGAATCAGCAGTTTCGGAAACTTTTGCAAAAATCCCGCCGATTAAGGCTTCCGGTGAATCTGCAATGTAATTTTTTCCATCAGAGGTGATTAATTCGTATTTGTTGTCCGCAGTTTTGTGAATTCTTGCTTTTTCGAGCCCTGCATTACGTAATGCAGCTTTAGCGGACGCGTTTGCGCGTCCGCCGATTATCATTGCCCCGAATTTATTTAACAATCTGCCCTGAGATTCGCCGGTTGCGTTGTTTTGGAGCACGCTCATAAAATCATGATCGGAAATTGCCAGCTCAAACAGCGTATCCGCGCCTATTTCAGCAGTAAAATCAGCTGCTTTTGAGCCTGAATTAAATGCTTTTTCAAGAATTTTAGGCGCATAACCCGAACTTTTCAGCGCACCGGCGATTTTATTGCCGAGCGGGCCGGAAACATAAGCCCCGAAAAAGGCGTAAGGCAGGGATTCTTTTGCTGCTGCAAGAATTTGCGCGTTTTTCTCTTTTGTGAGCCCCGCATGGCTGGAAAACGCGTCAGCATAATCAATTGCAACTCCCTCGCCGACCCCGAACGACGTCAAGCCAAGCTTTGTGAGCTGAACTGCAGATTTTGTTCCCACGGTTTGCGCAAGCCGCGCTGTTCCTGACGCAGCTAGGTTCGAACCGCCTAGTAGCATCGTAGAAACAACAATAGCACCAATTTTTACTCCGGCAGCACCCATTTTCTGGGTTTCGACCCAGCGCTGAACTGCTTCTTTCGCATTTTCACCGCCAAATGCCGCTTTATAAGCATTTTGATAATCTTTTTCATGTTCAGCAAAGGATTTTGAACCCAGCTGAGCAGCAAAAGCGCTGTTTGTGCGTTCACTCAGCCCTTTCAGGGATTTGAGCAGGTCTTCATTTGGCGGAAGTGAAGATTTTGAGGCTGCATTGCCAGAAATTTGAGAAATCACCTCTTTTTTAAGTTTTTCGTCGCCATTGCAATAATCATTGATGATTTGGGCAAATTTTGACTTGAAATCTACATCAGGATAAGCAGATTCAGGAATATTTTGACCACTTTGCCTCAACAGCTCTAGCGCCTGCTCTTTTTTATGAATTTTTTCAAGTTCTTTTACACCGCCGGCAAGTTTTTCGGCTTTTTCTTTATAGATCGAAAGCTCAAGATAATTTTCGGACTTTTCTTTGAAATCCAGCATCTTTGCCGCGTCGAATTCCATCCCCCGCGCCTTTTCAAACTGATATTCAAAAGCACCTTTTTGCTTGGAATTCTTGATTTTTTGTGCATCCTGATATTCTTTTGAAAGCGCACCATGCAGCTCTTCAAAAGTCGTAATCGCCTTCCCGTCCCTTGAAAAATCCAGAAGATTTGCGGTTTTTTTCATCCCGCTCCAGATTCTGTCCGTAATGGCGTAGCTCGCAGCATAGTCGGTTTCTGCCGCTTTTGCCTGCTGCATGGAATCAGCCAGATAATTCTTTGCAAACTCTCTTGCCTCCCTTTCCTGACCGGCAGAGAGCTTCTTTTTTTCATGCTCAGGAGCCGGAGCAGATTTATTTATGCTCAAAAAATCGTCAAAAGTGCCGTTTGTTGCCGAATTCCAAATATTTCCGCTAAATCTATTATCCTCAGCCGGCAGCTCAACAAAATTTTTGAATTTAACCGCCTGCACAGAAGAGTTTGAAAGCATAGAAGACAGCTCCTCAACGGTTTTGGCCATAAGCTCGCGTTTAAGCTTTTCCAATGCGTCGCCATGGAGATTTGAGCTGCTTATAATCTGGTTTACTAGTTCTGCTTTATT
>URHD01000083.1 GCA_900547585.1 uncultured bacterium
TTTTTTAAAAGGCTCCACGTTTGTGGGGTCTTTTTTCTGCCCTGAGCTGAATTTCACTACGTGGTTCTAATCGCTCCGCTCAAGAACCACGGTTTACCTGCGATTTTTTTCAAAAATCTCCGGCATCCACGGCTGTACGGCTCATTAACTCGCCTACAGCCGTAGACAAGTCTGGCTCAGGGCATTTTTTAAAAGGCTCCACGTTTGTGGGGTCTTTTTTCTGACAAAAAATCAAATTTCCTGCACAAAAATGAGAATATTACGCCTGCTTCTCAAGCTGTTTTTTCTTTTCAAGCCGTGCACTCATGCTGTTAGCAATCGGAGTCGCAACAACAGGAGAAATAAATCTGTAAATCAAGCCAAATACCATAATCGATTTTGCCACTTTTAGTCCTGTCATCAGCTGTGCAAGCTTCTTTTCGCCGTTGGTTACGAGTTTAAGAGAATTATTAAACGCCTGTTTTGAGAAAATCTTCTGCATGAATTTGCTTTTATCCATGTTTTTTATGAAGATTTCATTAGCTTTGAACTGTTTTTCTGCGTCTTTTTTGGGGATTTTGTTGATTTCTTCCAGAACATTCTTTATAACGCTATCATCAGGCGACTTTTTAAGCTCTGCCTGAAGCTGTTTCCGGACGCCGGTGTTGAATTCAAACGATTCAACGATATCTTTTTGCCAGCTGTATTTCTTATTTTCCTCAACATTACTGATTTTTGCAAAAAGTTTTTCTATATCGGATTTTTGAAGATTATCTTTTTTCGCATGCATATCAATCATTATTTTTTGGACTGATTTGTCCTCAATATTTGCAATGTTGAAAGTTTCTGTGAATTTTGAGAGTTTTTTGGTCAAATAGTTGTCCAGCGTGTAGCCGCCGACCGTAGAAGCCGCAGCAACAATCCCCTGATTCATAATAAGAGGCATTTTCTGGTCTTTTTCAATGGTTTTTGAGCGCGCCGTGTCTGCCATATAAAAACCGGAAAGCACCATGCCCACGGTCGCAACTATATGCTGTTGGTAATTTTTATCTTTGAGAAAATCTATCAGTTTTTGCACAGGTCTTGTTGACGCAAGCCAGCCTTCACCATGCGCTATCCCGTCAGTCACACGACCGTATGCTCTTGAAATAACATTCGGGTTCGGGGCACCTTTAAAAGACTGTTTTTCCTTTTTGAAAAGATTCGGAGCGTTGTATGAAGTTGTGTTCATTGTTATCATCATTATTTCATCACTCCTGTAAAATTCTGGAAAGTTTTTTTAGGGTTGCTGGTAAAATTAAGGTAATAATAGCTGTACATCGGGTCTTTTAGTATTGAATCCTGTTTTTTGGCGGGTTTTGTGCCCAGAATCGGGTTCAAAAGGTATTTATCAATGTAAGGAATCATACCAATAGTCACAGCGGAGCGCACCGCAGCCGTGAAAAGCTGAGGGCCGTAGGTACAAAGCATTGTAAAGGTCGCAAATCTCTTTGAAGCTTCCATTGAAACCTTTTTGTTTCCGACTTTCTGGAAGAATTCCTGTGCTCGTTTAGCGTATTTTTCAGGATTTTCCTTAATTTTCTTCAAACCTTTTGCAACTGGCGTAAATAAAGCAACAGCAAAGCCATAGCCGATAATTCCGGAGGCTATGGAGTGAGAAGCCGCTTTTTTATTTTTTTCTCTGTTTTTGTCGTTGTTTTGAGCAAGTATCGCCGCAGGACGGAGCGCGCAGGTTATAACCAGAGCGTTCAAAGCTTCAAAAACAGCCTGATTTGTTGCAGCCTTATCAACAAACCATTTTACAGCTCTATTTTGTGAAAATTTCCATGCTCTTGTTTCGGTAAGAGCCTTTGCCGCACCCGTTGCAGAATTAGAAAGACCGCGGAAATTAACTTTCGCGGTCTTCTGGTTGCTATTATTCAACTTTTTGTTAGATTTAGGGTACATGTATGCAGTTGTACCAGTGCTCTGAGATTTAGAATACAAATCATCATTAATATTATACTGATTCTGAGGCATATACGATAAGCCGTCTTTGCTTTTCTGCGCCTCCCTGATTGAATTTGCCTCAATACGGATGCCCTGTTTAACTACCTTCGGCCCCTTTGTTGAGTCTATATTCATCCGGTTATCTGCCTTACGCAGCCTACCCGTGAATGAGTGATTTTGTATTTTATTTATTGTCATTGTCTTTTCTTTTAAGCTTGGGTGATTTATTCACACTTGGTTAAAGTCGAAAGATATTTTATATTGCTAGTTTAACATGTAAAGTTTACATTACAATACAATTAAAAAGTGGATTTTTTACAAAAATGGCGTTTTTATCAGTAAAAACAAGAAAATTAAGGAGTTAACAAAACTTTAATTGCCCTGCCGGATTCATGAAGCTCAATTGCCTCTTTTGCTTTTTCCAGGGGCATTTTAGCTGTAATAAGTTTTGTAACATCAACATCACCGTTAGCAATATACTCAAGTGCCTGCCTGAAATACTTCGGTGTATGGTGAAATACGCTCATAACCCTTATTTCGTCATAATGCAGCCTGCGCGTGTCAATATTTACAGTAGTTCCGCTTTTGCAGCCGCCAAAAAGGTGCACTGTTCCGCCTCTTCTGACCAGTTTAAACATTTCTTCCCAGATTTCAGGCAAACCAACGCATTCAACTGCAACATCAAGCCCTTTTCCCTCATCAGTAAAGGAACGGAAGATTTTTTCAGGATGCTGGTATTTTTTCAGGTCAATAACCTCATCGGCATGCCCGAATTCTCTTGCAAGTTCAAGTTTTAGGGGATTTCTGCCTGCGGCAATAACCCTGGCGCCTTTTAATTTCGCCAGCCTTACAAACATCAGCCCGATTGGCCCGATTCCAAAAACACCCACGGTTTGGCCGGGCTTTATTCCGGTTCTCTCAACACCATGAACTACGTTTGCAAGGGGCTCCGTAAAAGCAGCTTTTTCAAAACTCAGCCCTGTCGGGATTTTTAAAAGATTTTTTTCGACGATTCTTTGCGGAATCGTGATGTATTCGGCATAAGCGCCGTTCAAAAGGTCGAGATTTTCACAAAGATTGTACTCCTGACGCTGGCAGAAAAAGCATTTTCCGCATGGAGCAGAATTTGCCGCAACAACGCGGTCGCCCGGCTCAAAACCAATGACATTTTTACCGACTTTTTCAACAATTCCGGCAAGCTCATGCCCGAAACCGGACGGCACCTTCTTAATAAGCACGGGATGGCCGCGTCTGTAGGTTTTTATATCGGTTCCGCAGGTTAATGCGGCTTTGATTTTTACCAGCACCTCGTTATCATCGGGTTCTTTTACCTCAACTTCCTCGTAGCGGATGTCCTGAGGCGCATAGTATCTTATTGCTTTCATTTTCATATTTTTATATAAGCCTTTAATGTTTTGTTTGTGATTACGTCCTCAATTGCGCCAGCAATATCGTCCAGCGGGTATTGGGTGGAAAGATATTTTACGCAGACTTTTTTCTTTTTCAAAAGTTCGTAAGCTTCTTTTAAATCCCGCGGTGAGGGCGAATAGCTGCCCATGATTTTTAGTTCTCTATAGTAAATATCGTTGTTTTTGTATCCGTCTTCGGTCGGAATCGACGAAAATACCAGGATTGTACCGCCGTCACGAACGGCTTTCAGGGCAAATTCCAGGGTTTTGTCCGAACCTGATGTCATAAACACAATATCCGCGCCGTAATCTTCTGTCATTTCTTTAATTTTTGCTGCTGTGGCTTCGTTGCTTTCAAATTTCAGCGAGCAATCAAAATTAAGGTTTTCTGCAATCGAAACTCTTTCATCAATCAAATCACAGCCGATTACATCGCCTTTAAATGCCTTTACAGCCTGCCCCATAAGGATTCCAATCGAACCAAGTCCGATAACAAGAGAAGTTGTTCCCTCTTTCACTCCTGCTCTTTTAACAGCCCTAACGCAGCAGCCGAGCGGTTCCATAAAGGAAATTTCCACGTCATCAAGATTTTTAGGAACTTTGAAAACCGTATTTTTAAGGTGTTTGTCCGAAACAAAGATATATTCCGCAAATCCGCCTGGGTGAATGTTGGTTTCTTTGAATTGATGGCACATTGAGTAGTTTTCGTTTTTGCAAAAATGACATTTCATGCAGGGAATATGGTGCCCGAGCACAACTTTATCGCCCTTTTTGAATTTTGAAAAGAGCCCGTTTTTAATCTGCACAATTTCCCCGACAACTTCATGCCCGAGGACTTTAGGTTCGGGATGATTTTTAAATTTAACAATATCAGAGCCGCAAAGCCCGCATCCGAGCACTTTAATGATTGCGCCTTTGCCCTCCATAACGGGAATTTCTATTTCTTTGATGGTTATTTGCTGATTTTCCGCTACTGCTGCTTTCAAAATCTTTGCCTTTCTTTAAATTTGTCGTCCGCACAGACATTGAAATTCTGAAACAAGTTCAGAATGACCGATTATTTTTCCTGTTTTCAACTTGAATTTATTCTATCACTAAATTTATATTGTGAATATAATGTTAGGTATGAAAAAACTGTCGGACTATGAAGAAGAGATTTACAAATGCTCCAGATGCGGGCTATGTCAGTCTGTTTGCCCTGTTTACAGGGCGGCGCTGAATGAATGCTGCGTTTCAAAAGCAAAATTCACCATGCTAAACGGCGTGATAAAGGGCGATTTGAAGCTAAATAAGCGGATAAAAGATTACATGGATTTGTGCACGGGCTGCAACGCATGCAAGGACTTTTGCCCGAGCAATATTGATGCAAGAGAAATTTTCACAGCGGTAAAAGCACGGTATTACGCAGAAAACGGGGAAAGTTTTGTTGAAAAAATTCTTGATTCGTATTTTTTGTTCAAAACAATGCTGATTTTCGCAAAAATTGCGTTCAGCATTTACAGATTCTTCAGCCTTTCAAAGATTGCATCGTTTTTTGTCGTAATCTTGCCCAAAAGGCTTGTTTTGCTTGATTCTTTGATAAGCGCAAAAAAGATAAAAACACAAAATGCCCCGCTAAAAAGCCAAAAGGCAGTTTATTTTGCCGGATGTTTTAACAATTACCTGAATCCGTCGACAAAAAATGCCTTGAAAAACATATTTGCCAAAACCGGCGTTGAAATTATTGAAAAGAGCTTTGAATGCTGCGGGATAAGCTATTTAAGCGCCGGAAAATTCAAACAATATGAAAAACTGGCAAAAAAGAACCTTGCAAAATTACCGGAAGACTACGATTTTGTGCTGACCGACTGCGCGTCCTGCAATTTTGCGCTTAAGGAGTATTCAAAATATTTCCCCTGCGAAAAGTCTGAAAAACTCGCACAGAAAACCGTAAATGTCCTTGAATTTTTAAAGGACAGAAAAATAGTTGCAAAAAAACATTTAAAATTAACCGCGCACAAACCTTGCCATGAGGATTTTGATTTTATTTCAATCATAAAAAGCATAGAAAACATTGAATACCAGGAAGCAGAAGATTTTAACAAATGCTGCGGATTTTCGGGAAAATTTGCTTTAAAAAACCTTGAAATTTCAAGAAAAATAGCAAAATCCAAAGCAGAAAAATTTATAAACACAAATGCAGACATAATAATAACAACCTGCCCCGCATGCGAGCTCGGAGTAAGGCAGGGGCTGATTGAAATCGATAAAAAATCACATATTCCGGTGATGAATCCTGTCGAATTCATTTCAGAATACTGTGATATTTACTAGAGGTATTTCTGGAGCAGCAATTTTTTCAATGCGCGTGCGTGAATAGCTTCCGGCTCGATTTTCAGGAGCTTTTCAAGGTAGTCGAGCGCGGTTTCGTAATTTCCGAGTTTTTTGTGCGCCGCAGCTATTGCATAAAGAGCATCAATAAATTTTTCGTCCTGCTCGATGGCTTTTTCCAAATCCTCAACCGCTTTTTTCACGTCAGGGTCGGGGATATCTTTTCTTGTCAGCAAAATTCTCGCTCTGTTGTAATAGGCGTCCGTCATTTTTTCGTTTAATTGGAGTGCTTTTGTATAATCAAGCATTGCTTCGTCAAAATTTTCAAGCGCCTGATGCGCAACAGCCCTGTAAAAATATGGGATTTCCCAGTCGTTTTTGAGTTCTATGGATTTGTTGATTTTTTCAATCCCCGCCTCAAAATTCCCGTCTCTAATATCGTGGATTCCGTTGTCCAGATAGTATTTATAATCGTTTTCTTCCATTTTTTTGTCCTTTTTTCAGATTTTGACACAAAAACGGAGAATTTGTCATCTTTTAGTCAGATAATTTGTGAGATTATAAGTTTTAGGCGGGCAAGTGGGTTTCATTTTTCCGTTCCGAAAAACCCGCCCTTGCGGGTAGGGTTTTAAGTCACTACAAAATGTAATCCACTTGCCCTTTGCTATCTGGCTTTTTATGCAAAATCATTTCTATGCTAAAATTCAATTATGAGATTAGACAAATTTTTAAAAGTTTCAAGGCTGATAAAACGCCGCACGGTTGCGAACGATGTTTCCGACCAGGGGCGGGTTTATGTGAACGGACAAATCGCAAAACCCTCAAAACAGCTCAAAATCGGCGATATTATTAAAATAGAGCACTACAACAAAACCGTAGAAGTAAAGGTTCTCGATATTCCGGAAAGAAATATCGCAGCGCAGGAAGCCCAAAACCTCTACGAACCCCTGAAAAGCTAGAAAATAAAAAGTCCTGCTATTCCCGCAATAAAAATCGCGAGAATCATGTTTAAATTATATTTTTGCACGCAAAACAGCAAAACCGCAAACACAAAAACCGAAAGCAGGTTGAGATTTGCAAAAGACGGGGTTAAATCTCTGAAAAATGCCATTATAACGACCATTACACATGCCGAGGCAATCAATCCGCAGGTCGCAGAGCGAAGCCCTTTCAAAACCTCTGCTGCGATTCGGGATTCTTTGAATTTATTGAAGCATTTGTAAATCAAAAGCGAAATCACTATCCCCGAAAGAACTCCGCCGGTAGTAGCAGCGATTGAACCGCCGATTCCGCCGATTTTTTTGCCGACGAAAGTCGCAAGGTTTATTGCCAGAGGCCCGGGCGTCATCTGGGAGATGGTTATCATATTAGTAAATTCGCCAAGGGTAAGCCAGCCGTGGTTTTCGATGATTATCTGCCTGATTAGCGGGATAGTCGCATAACCGCCACCAATACTGAACAGCCCCACCTGCAAAAAGCTTAAAAATAAAGAAAAAACCGCACTAATCATCTTTTTTCTCCTCTTTTTTCGTCCATAAAAGCCTTATCGGAGCGATTAACGCCGAAGCTATCAATACCAGCGCAACATTAACCCTGAAAACCTCGGCAGCAAGAAAAGAAAAAACTATCAAAGACGCCAACAGCGCGCATTTTTCTTTTAAAACTATTTTTATCAAATCAAACATAAAACTAATCATTACAGCCGCAACACCAACCGCCATGCCTGCCAGAACCTTGTTCACAAGCGCATTGTGCAAAACAGCCGTATAAAAATAAGCAACAATCGAAATTGCAATAAAAGGAGGCAGAATCGTACCCAGGCAGCACAGCAATGCGCCCGTTTTTCCGCCAAGTTTATAGCCGATTAGCGCGGAAGAATTCACAGCTATCGCACCGGGTGCGGATTGAGCCATTGCATAGATGTCCAGAAGCTCGCATTCGCTTAAAAAACGGCGTTTTTCGACGAGTTCGCGCCTTATCAACGGAATAATCACATACCCCCCGCCAAAGCAGAACGCGCTTATGAGAAAAAACGTTTTGAACAGGAAAAGTTTCGGTACTTTCAAAATTCCTCCGCGATTATGTGGTTATTAATTTATTATATACAAAAAATTTTTCA
>URHD01000084.1 GCA_900547585.1 uncultured bacterium
TAAAGCTGGTAGCATCTTCACCATCCAATGCATAGTTTAAGCTTACTGCCTGGTTTAACATTGATACCGCTTTCTTATACGCTGCTTTAAATTCCTGTTGCTGCGTATTCTGCATTAATGACGGGATCGTCATTGCCGCGATTACACCGATTATCATCAATGTTACGAGTACTTCCGCCAACGTGAATCCTGATAATTCCCCAACGCAGTGGCGCGGCGCCGCGGGCTGGCTCCGGATGGATTTTTGTGGCATAATTAGCCTGTGATACAGGAAAAAGCATTAAAAACAATCGAATTTGACAAGGTTTTGACCCTCATGAGCGCTTTTGCGGCAAGCGAAGCGGGAAAACAGCGCTGCCTGAACCTCAGGCCGGACGAGGATATCGAAACAATAAGAAAAAACCTCGCGCTGACAACCGGCGCGCAAAAAGCGTATTCAATGTCGGGTAATTCTTTGCCAATAGGCGAACTCCCCGATATTCCCGCGATTTTTGGCAAGCTCAAAAACAAACTGACCCTCTCTGCCGAAGAAATCCGTGATGTTTTCACAATTTTGACCACAGGAAGGCTGATGACTTCGTTTCTGAACAGGTTTGCGCAGGAAACTCCTTTGCTATGCGGGTTTGTTGAGCAGCTTTTTTCCTCTCCGGAGCTTGAAGAAACAATCGAAACAGTTTTTGATGCAAAATTTGAGGTTAAAGAAACAGCTTCGCCTGAATTGAAGTCGCTTTTTCAGTCAAAACGCAGCTTGAGCGAAAATCTCAAGAGCATGGCATCGGACTTGCTTAACAATCCATCTTTTGCGCTGAATTTGCAAGAACACATCTATACTTCCCGCGAAGGTCGAATCGTTTTTGCGGTCAAAGCCGAGGCCAAAAACAAAGTGAACGGCATTGTCCATGACGTTTCTGCGTCGGGGCAGACTTTTTTCATTGAACCGAGGCAAATCGTTGAGCTGAACAACCGCATAAGAGAAACAGAATCGGCAATCGAGGCGGAAATCGCAAAAATCATTAAACTGCTCTCAGAAAAACTCGGGGAATTTGCGCAGGAGATTTTTGCATCATGCGAAACGCTCGTTGAGCTGGATTTCATCTTTGCAAAAGCAAAATATTCCACCACAATCGACGCATGCGAGCCCGAAGTTACGGATGAAAAAAAAGTTATCCTAAAAAGCATGAAAAATCCGGTTTTGATGTCGGTTTGCGATAATGTAATCGAAAACGACTTTGAAATCGGCACTCCGTTTAAATCTATCATCATAACAGGCTCAAACGCCGGCGGAAAAACGGTTGTGCTGAAAACCGTTGCGCTTTCAATCGCCATGACTGCTGCAGGGATGCATATTCCTTGTTTTAGCGCAAAAATTTACCCTTTTAAAAAGCTTTTTGCCGAAATCGGCGATGAACAAAACATCATCCAGAGCCTTTCGACGTTTTCTTCGCACGTTAAGAACATAAAAAACATTCTCGACAATGTGGACGACGAAACGTTTATCCTGATTGATGAAATTGCGGCAGGTACAGACCCGAAAGAGGGCGCTTCGCTCGCAAAAGCTGTAATGGAGCGTTTTATTGAAAAAAACGCGTTCAGCGTCATTACAACGCACTTTAACGAGCTAAAATCCCTGCCGTTTAACAACCCTGCGTTCCAGAATGCGTCGGTTGATTTTGATGTTGAAACTCTGCGCCCGACTTACAGGCTCAGAATCGGTATGCCGGGCGCTTCTAACGCTTTTGCAATAGCAAAGAACCTTGGAATTGATGAAGAAATCATCGAAAAGGCTTCAATCGAGTATTCTGCGCAAATTTCTGACGAATCAAAGATTCTTGCCTCGCTTCAGGAAAAATATACCGAGCTCAACCGCCTGAGCGCCGAAACTCAAGCCCTGAAAGCCGAAGCCGAAGAAAAGTTTAACAAATACAACGAACTTCTTGAAAAAACGAACGCCCAGAAACGAAAATCGCTGTCAGATTTCAAAAAAAGATACGAAAACGCGCTCTCTGACGCAAAATCCGAGATAAAATCCGTTCTGGAAAGCCTTAACAAAAACAAAACGCGCGACAATGCGCTCAAAGCTTACAAAAAAATCTCAAAATCCGGAAAGAACTTTGGTGAGCAGGTTTACGAAGACTCAAAAGAAATCAGCACGAAATATATTGAGCTGGAAAACGTTGCTGTAGGTGACAAAGCGGTCATTAAAGAGCTCGATCAGGAGGTCGAAATCCTTTCTTTGCCTGACAAGCGGGGAAATCTGCAAATCCTTATCGGACAGCTCAAAACAACGATAAATATCAGCAAGCTTGCAAAGGCATTGAGGGAGAAAAAGATGATTACGCGCAAAAAATACAAACTTTCTACCTCGAGCTTTGAATATTCAAAATGGAACCTTTCACCAAAGCTGGATTTGCGTGGTGAGCGGGTTGAGGACGCGCTTATTGAGCTTGAGTCTTATCTGGATAAGGCGAGCCTCGCAAATCTCACGCCTGTGCAGATTATTCACGGTCATGGGAGCGGGCAGCTGCGCCATGCCATAAGAGATTACCTTGATGATTCACCCTATGTCGCAAAATACAGACCCGGCGAGAATTCCGAGGGGGGCGACGGGGTTACAATTATTGATATTAACTAAAAATCCGCTTATTTTAAATCTTTTACAGTGAATTTTTTCTTTTCGTTTATGTATTTAATGAGTTCTGCCATGTTTTTCTCTCCTTGTATATATAAAGTATATCTGCGGTGAAAAATTGCGTTTTTATGCAGAATGCTGGTTTACAAAACTTAAATTTGCAAAAAAAATTCAATAATTTGACCGATTTTTAAGAAAATAATGAAAAAACTGTTGCCAAGAAAAATTTTATTGTTATAATATTTTTACAAGCTATTCCTCGGTAGCTCAATGGCAGAGCATTCGGCTGTTAACCGAAGGGTTGTAGGTTCGAGTCCCACCCGAGGAGCCATTTATAAAATCAGGGTTTGAATTAGGTTCAGGCCCTTTTTTAATGCCGTTTTCTGAACGTTTGATTGTTTACTTATAAATTTGATAATATTTAATATGAATTCTTTTAAAATTTTTTAAGCCCAATTTAGGGAGTTGAAATATTGTACCAATTTTGGTACAATATGGATATAAAATAAAGGACAATTTAAAATGATTGATAAAAAACATGTAGGAGCAAATTTTGATAGTTTTCTTGAAGAGCAAGATATACTTCAAGAGTCTGAAGCTGTTGCTTTAAAAAGAGTTATAGCATATGCTTTAGAGGAAAAAATGAGAGCTGATAATATTTCGGTTAATCGTCTTGCAAAAGAACTTGAAACTTCAAGAACTGCTGTATGTCGTATTTTAGACCCTGAAAATACATCTATAACATTGAATACAATCGAAAAAGTTGCAAAATATCTGGGGAAGAGAATTATTTTATCTTTTGCTTAAATTTCTTAATAAATTAACCAAACAGATTAAATTTTTTCAGCTAGCCTAAAATATTCTATGCCAAATCTGGTTTAAGATTTAATGATTTGTATCATCTTCTCGACTTTTTTGAGTTTTCTAATATTTAACTCTGTTAATTCTGCGTTTATGCTTTCGATAAGCTTGTCTCTATCGTTGCTATCATTTATCTGTGAGAATGTAAAAAAATAACTTTCTTTTAGTGAATAAAATTTACATAACTTTTCTAGAAAATTATCGTTAATGAAAATAAGACCTCTTTCGGTTTTACTAATCCTATCTTTGTTAATATTTAGTTTTTCTGCTAAATAATCTTGCGAATGCCCATGTAATTTGCGAAGATATTTAATCCTATTTCCTACTTTTTGCTTTAAAGTCATTATCTCCATAGAATTTAAAATAAGTTTATTTACGCTCAAAAACAATAGTTGAATTTGCCACAAAGTCGGCGTATTTGTCGATTTTTTTGTGAAATATTGTTTAAAAATAACGATATTCGAAGTTTACAAAATTACCGTTATGAACAGTTGTTTTATTTATATGTTTCTTTTCTTGTATGCGTTTTCAATCATCAGCTTTATTGCTTGCTTGTCTTCAAAATCAAGTTTTGAGTACATTTTAAATGTTTCATCATTAAGACATTGATGTTTATATATGTTTAATTCTTCATCCGTCATAAAAAGATACATCGGTGGAATATTTTCAGCAGCAATAATTTTTTTTATATTGTCAAAATGTACTGAACGCTTACCAGTTTCTATGCTCCATATAGTTTTATAATGCACACCAATAAAATCTGCATAATCTTGTTGACTAAGATTTCTAGATTTACGCAGTGCTTTCACTCTATGTCCAAATATTTCTGCAATACTGTACATTTTATTTATCATACCGAATCGATTGATTAAATTCTATTCACATAAATACCGTCGGATTGTATAAAGTTTTATCCAGTTGTGGTATTATTCTAATATTAGTGAATGGAGGAAAAACTTATGAATAAGTCTTTAATGAAAATTTTTGTCGTTATTTTTGCTTTTTTGTCGGCGAATATGGGGATGTGTGTTAATCACAATTATGTTATCAAGCCCACTATTGCTTACGTCGTTGACGGTGACACAATTAAAATACGTTTAAAAGAACGCAATACAAGTGTCAGACTAACAGGAATTGACTGTTACGAAACTTCAACAAATAATCACATTAAATATCAAAGAAATAAAGGGCTTACTGATGATGAAATAATTTTAAGAGGATATAAGGCAAAAGACGAATTAACAAAAATTTTGAGAAAACACGAAGATATTTACCTTGAAATCACGGGAATTGACCATTATAGCCGGCTTGTTGGTATTTTCTATTACAAAGACACAAAAGGTAAATACATCAATATAAACAACGAAATGATGAAAACAGGTTACTGTCCGCAATATATTTACAAAGGGAAATCATAAATATTTTCTTAAATGCCTGCTTCCGGTGATGACAGGCTGTCATAGTTTGAAAAATAGAAGTTTGAGACATGCGGAATATATTGACCACAATTTTTATAGTGATAAAATAATTAATGTGGTCACATTCCGGGATCGTCTAACGGCAGGACAGGTGACTCTGGATCATCTAATCGTGGTTCGAATCCATGTCCCGGAGATTATAAAAAAAGACGCTTTAGCGTCTTTTTTTGTGCGAAGATTGAAGATTTAGCGGGTTTTCTCGAATTCATTCTCGGGGTAATGCCCCTGTTCAGGCGCAGAAAATCGCGCAGCTATTCGAAATGCAGTATATTTGTGTTTCGATTGACAAATATTTTAGCTAAAATACCATGTTGATTATCGGCGTGGATTATATTATATTGGTATTATAAGTTAATTTTGGAGAAAAAGATGACACAAATAATAAAAGTAGCATGGGAATTGAACGAAAACTCTGAAAATCGTTACCAGCTCGTATATGAAATTGCAGAACTTGCTAAAAAGCTTGTTGACGAATACCAGATGAAAAAACCTAAAGACGAACTCGGATATGAGGAGTTCAATTTTGATAACAGCATTAAAAAAGAAAATCCGATTGAGCATGCTATAATGGTTAAGGCTTCTGAGGCTGACGAAAGCAGACTTGTCGGGTAAATCGGTATTTTAGGATTTTTATTTAAAAAAAGAGTTCTTCAAGAGCTCTTTTTTTTGTTGTTTGATGTGGGGGGATCAGCAGTGAAAGATATTACTTTTTCTAGCTCGATTCGCTTCGCTCATATGTATCGAAAAAGCAATATCTTTCACTGCTAACTTTTATGAATTTTTTCCGGTTATTATTCTGGCATCCCTAGGGCGCAGGCGAAGATTTGACTTTGGAGTGACTATGGAGGAGGGCTCAAAAATGCCAGCACAACACATCTTACACGGCGTGCCCGGGGGAATCGGAACGGAAAAGTCAAATCTTCGCCTGCGCCAGTATCTGCACCTGATTTTCAATGCGTTTTCTTTTTAAAAAGAAAATATTTCACCTTTCCATCTAAATAAAAGACCGGCGTGTATTCTTCATTGATAAAATCACAGATTTTTCCCGCATAGCTGCAAAAATCTGCCACATTGAAGCATACATAAGGCATCGTATTTAATAGAAAATAATTCGGCGGCTCATTTTTAAGGTCGTTGAGGATATTTTCTTCTCCGAAAAGCTCCACATTCGGCGGAATCAGGTAGTAATATTTTTCATGCGTCGGGCGCTCTGTTAAAAAGTTTATTATTGAAGATTCGGGAACAGAAAGGATTTGAGCATCTTCTGGTGTGTTTTTTTCAATGTAATTCACGAGCTCCTGCATATAGCGCAGCTCTTTTTTCACATAAATCGTGCCCCTTTGCGTCGTGACCGGATAACGATGAAAAATCGTATGCTTTATAAAAAGGTCTGTAAAATACAAAATTGAAAAAATCGCCAGAATTGTTGCTAATACTGCATTCCAGATGTTTTTGTCTATTTTTTTGCTGATTTTGCACAGATAATTTGAACAAAAAATAACAAACGGCACGCTCAAAGCTGCTGCGGGGAATGTTCCGTAACATTCCAGCTGAATGCTCGCAATTCCCTTGACCGAAACCGCTATTGCCGAAGCCAGCAGGAAGATATACATAATATCTTCTGTTTTAATTTCCTTTTTTTGGTAGATTTTTCTTCCCAAAAAGACGCAAAATCCTGCAAAAATCGCGATACAAGTTATTCCCAGCCAATCGAAAATTACAGGCTGCTGTGCCTTGAACATATTAAAAATAACAGCACAAAAAATCACTATAAAACCGGTGTAAAACGAATAAAATAGCATTTTTTGCCCTGTTTTTGCTTTAAGGTAATTTAATCCGTATAAAACAGCGGAAAGCGGCAGAAGAACGGCAAAAAGTTTTAAAAAATCAATAATTGAAAATTTTACAAAAAAGTTGTTGTAATAAAGCCCGTATCTTACATAAAGATTTTGAAAAGAGGGGGTTTGTGCTAGATTGTGCGCGAGTTTTCCCGCCTCCAGAAGATTATTTATGCCCGCACCCTGCAATATTAGAACAAATGTCGAAATAACGGGAATTACGAAGAAAGAAACGGCTGCGGCAAGTTTTGATTTTAGATTTATCCTTAAAAAAGGCAAAATCACAAAAAGCAGCGCAAAATAAGGCACATGCTCTATTTTGTTCCCGAATGAAAAACCGGCAAACAAAAATGCCAGACACAAAAACAGGCTTTTTCGTTCTTTAATAAACGCAAGAAACGCCCCTGCTGACAAAAAATATCCGGCGAGTGCATAAACCGCTGCATAAGCGTACGGAAAGGAAAAATTGTGCAGTACTTTGCCGAAAACACAGGTCGGAAGCATTAAAAGCGCAAGAAAAAAGGCGATTGCGTTGTTTGTAAAGTATTTTGTTATGTAAAACATTGATGAAACTATTAAAATCGACGAAAAAAGCCCCAGAAAATAGAGCGTTGACAGCTTTGTGCCAAAAATCATAAACGCCAGCGCATTAATCTGGTAAGAAACAGCCCCGTAAACATTGAACAGGTCTTTGAAAAGCACCTTGCCCTCAAGCATTTGCCAGGGCAGCACGGCTTCCCTCCCGATATCGATAATAAATGAATCGCTTTTAGCATACGTAATTATAAAAAGCAGAATAGTTATCAAAATCAATCCTGAAAGCTCTTTCAGACTGTATTTTTGCGTAAACTCTTTAAATTTGTCCATAAATCACCGTTTATTCTTGTTTGTAAAACTGATTTTGATTATACTATGAATAAGAATGTCCGAGAAAAATTCGTGATAAGGAACGAAGTGACGTGAACGAATTTTTTGAG
>URHD01000085.1 GCA_900547585.1 uncultured bacterium
AACAAGAAATAAAGCCAATTAAGCAATTTTTGCAAGAGTATATACTTTATATATACAAGAGAAAAAAAACAGAGGAGAGATTTGAAATGGGCGTAACAGCTGCTAATTACAATCCGTATATTTACCAGACAAATGGAACAAATTCCGGCTACAACACAAATGGAGCATCGAATTCAATTGATACAGGAATTAACGGAGCAAACGGAGGTATTGTAGGGTCAAACCTGGACGGATTCACAAGAACAACCGCAAGTGATGACACAGAAACCACAACTTCAACATCTTCCTCCAGCGCCGGTTCAACTCAAGATACTTATGCTACAGATGACGCTGACTACTTAAAAAAACTCTCTAAAAAAGAAAAAATTGAAGCGCTAAAAAAAGACATTGAAGCTATTGATAAAGATATCAGAACGCTCGAAGACGAAGTAAAAGAATACGATGCTCAAAGAGATGCAGTCTTTAAAGAATGCGACGCAATCACGCAAAAACGCAACGAACTCAAAGAATCTATCTCAACAGCAAAGAAAAACGCAAAATCAAATACAGAAAAGAAAACTCAGGCTGATAACAAGGTTAAAACTTCAGAAACAAAAGTAAATCAGCAAGAACAAAAAGCCTCACAGGCAACCCAACAGGTAAATGATATAAATACCCGGTTAACATCAGCACAGGGCGAGCTGTCAGCAGCGCAATCCGAACTTTCTGCAGCTACAACAGATGAAGCAAAAGCCGCTGCCCAGACAAAAGTCACTCAGGCACAACAAAAAGTCAATGAGCTGCAACAAAGACAACAAGAGGCAAAGCAAGCTGAACAAAATGCAAAACAAGAACTTGATAACGCTAAAAAAACTCTTGATACAGACAAACAAAACGCAACTACAGCCACTCAAAATGCTAATCAGGCAGCAGAAGAAGTAAAAAAATTAGAAGCTCAGGACAAAGAGCTTGAACAGCAGCACAGAAGCAAAGAAAATGAACTTGATCAAATAGAATCAAAATACATGAAAGGCAATTCTCACGGCAGCAGAATTGGCGATTTAAAAGCTAAAAAGCAGCACAAAGAAAACCTGCTGAAAGAAATCGAAAGCAAAAAAACGTTCGGCGAGTTTTTATCAGGTGCCGGCGGCATTCTTACGGGCGGAGTAACTGCCGCAGCAGGCGGGCTTGCCGTCGCTTCTCTCATAAAGAAAGGAAATCCGTTCGGCTAATAACAACTCAAAATAATTTCAAGAAAAAAGCCCTCCAAAATGGAGAGCTTTTTTAATAGTATGTATAATGCTTATTCTTCAACGATTGTGCCCATACCATCATCATCTTTTGCTGCCATTTCGAGCAAAATATAGGTCATATATGCGCCCAGCGCTACCGCTTTGGGATCCAGAGAGGTATTATTGGCGGCCTCTATAATGGCCGAATTGATTTCGGGATTTTCTTCTTTCACATAGTGAATCATTTTTTTGCGCCATGCCTGCACATCCTGAAATATTTCGGCAAACGCCAGACTGGCGTGCTCTTCGGTTATTATAGGTAACAAAACTGCCTCCTGTTTTCACATTGTCTTTTTTATGACATATAAAACAATATATCACATTTGATATCTTAAATTATAACAAAAATTAAGGCAACTTTATCCTGTATTTACACTATTATTTCAACGCCATATTTAAAAAGTATATAAATTGTATTTAACATTCCTTAACAAAGGGGAAAAAATTAGGCAATTATTTTCAACAAAAATACTTTAATAAAATATAGATGAATTAGAGGAATTTACCATATGCAAGAACATGAACTCAACACAATCATGGACGTTGTTTCAGACCCGGTTAAAAACGTTTATGACCTCTCAAGCCGTAAAAACGTGCAGGAAATCGAAAGAATCATAAGAATTTTCAATATTAACGCAGAGCAGAAATTCAAACACAGACTTTTTGCGCTCAAAAACCTTTCAACATTAAAGCTGGTTATGAGTAACAACTAGTTTATTCTTCATCGTCAACATATGAAGCAAGGAAAAGCACATTTTTTTCAATCTTTTTGAGTTGTTTTTCCATTGCATCAAGACGCTGAGTGAATTTTTCTGAATCATTAGCCTTTTCGTTCATAGCGCTGATTTGAGAAGCAATGTACTCAAGCAGAGCCTTGGATTCTGATTCTTCTTCTCTTTGAGCTGCAAGGTTTTCAAAGCTTTGTTTTACTGATTGCAGGCTTTCTTCCTGGGTTTCGACTTTTTTGGTCAAAAGTTCTACTTTTCTGGCTATTTCATCTATTAAACCTGTATTTTCGTTGACATCCGCGATTTCAGATTTTATTTCATTGAAAGAAACGCTCGTTGTGTCAATCCACTCCGCAAGATACATAAATGCCTCATTCAGCACTTTTGTTTGAGAGATTAGTGAATTAACGGCTTCTGTTAAAACGTCAATTTTATGATTAAGCCTTACAACATAAGCGTCATCGGCAAATTGCTCTGTTATGTCGCTGAATCCGCGCAAAATATCGTTAAATTCTTCAATATGGTGCTTGAGGGTTTTGTTGGCTTCGTCAGACGATATTACGAGCTTGTTGGTTCTTTTGCTAATGCTGGCAATATCCTCTCTAAGCCCGCCAAACATGCCTTTAACTTCAAAAACTTCATGTTCTATGGGGCTTTGTTCTATACGAAGAATCCCTGTTCTCATAGTATTAAGAATTGCGCTGATACCATCGAGTTTATCTCTGGAAATCTGGTCACAATCGCTTATTGATTTAGAGAGATTGCTGAAATCAAGTCTTATTTTTGACAAATCCGACTCAACATCGGGCAAAGTGTAAACGTAATCTTCGCTTTCTTTATCAGAACCGCCGGTGAGAGTCTGGATTTTTTCTGTAAGGTTGTGAATTTTTTCTTTCAACTCCTGCGCGGAGTCATCAATGTGCCCGTGGAGCTCTTCAGCTTCTTCAATGAACGAAATATTATCCGCAACCTGAACCAGCTGCTCTACGAAGTGCTTTTTTACATCATTGAGTTGATTTGCAGCAGCAATGCTTTCTTCGGAGATTACATCGGTAATTTCCGCTTTGATTTCATCTATTTTTGCTGATTGTTTATTTATAACATTATCAGCAATGTTCTCGAATTGATAAGCTTTGGCAATGCTTTCTTTTGACATTGTATCAGCAATATCATCGCGTATTGTATCAAGCCTCGAGTCGATAGTTTCTTTGATACTATCGATTTTGCCGGTGAATACATCTGTTTTTTCTTCGATTCCTTCCGCAATCTCAGTCAAAGTTCCAACTGTATCATTGATAACATCAGTTTTTCCGTCAAGAGTGGATGCCGCCTGAGAAGCAGCCTCGATACTATCTTTTAACTCTCCGAGTTTTTCAGAAACACTGTTCAAATCATTTTTCAGATTGCTGCTGTTGCCGGTGAGAATTCCAAGATTTTTCTGGAGCTCAGAAACGTTATCTTTTATTGTCCAAATTTCTTCTTTAAGCACCTCTGTGCCCTGATAGAACATTTTTTCAGTATAGTCTTTTATACTGTCGAGGATACTAAGGTCGAGTTTTTCAAAAAGCTTTTCTTCAAGGTTTTTAATTAGTTGTTCAGTAAAGCCTTTCATCTCAACATTCGCAGCACTGACGGTATGAGCCAAATCCTCAGTTGTTCCGAGTTTTTTTACGGCTTCAGACAGGAGCGTTGTGTTAACGAGGATTGCTGAAGTATTTTTGGACAGATTATCGAACTCCTCGCCCTTAAAAAGGTTATCAACCACGTCGATAAGCGTAACAACATTGTTGTTAATGGTCGAAACCGACTCGATTGTCTTCTCGATTTCCAGCTTCATTTCTTCAAGCTTGTTGGAGATATGATTAACGTCCGCCTTTTTAACGAGTTCTTTGTTGTTTTCAATTATTTCAGACAAATCGCCGTTTATTGAAGAAATAAGGTCAATAAGCTTTGCGTCATATTCCTGTGAATGTTCATTTAAGAGTTTTATTTGTGCAACCAGGTTTTCGTTTATGATTGCGTTCTGACCTTTTACAATATTGAATTCATTTTCAATAAATTTGTTTGTTGATTCAAGAGTTTCAAATTTATCAACATAAGAAACAAGCTTCGCCAGAGTATCTTTTTGATCCTGGGAATCAAGAGAAAACTGCTCGAGATTTCGCAACAGAGCGTCGAAAGTTTCCTGTAATTCCTGTGATTTCAGGCTGTTTTGGAAATCTTTTTTAATCCCCTCAAACTGCACGAGCATAGTCGCAATCTGGCGGCAGAGATTTTCATCTTTTTCGTTTATAACTGTCCGGATTTCCTGAACAAGCATTTCCATCTTGCGAATATTATCGGAAGAGGAAAAAACATCGATTTTGGTATTAATTTTTTCAAGAATCTGCGCGTAAGTAACCCTGAAATTTTCATCAGAGGTTTCATTTTGGATTATACGGTCAACAATCGCATCCAGTTTCTTTTTTATAATTTCATAGTAATTTTCGTCTGACATCAGAATCTCTGTATAAATCTTCTCTATATAACTCAACAAATTGTACAAAAGTTGTACTAGATTTATTTTAGCAAACACATACAGTCATGCAAAAATATGTAACTTAATGTAACAAAGCACAGCGTTTTTTTCATTCTCGTCCTGTCTTATGGGGGTATTAGATTTTAGGTCTTGCTAAAAATGCTATTATTATAGTACCATTGACGTATGTTAAACATAATTTCCGTATTTATAGGCGGTGGTATTGGGTCAGTTTTGAGATACCTCGTAAACATTACTTTCGGAAAAACAGTGCTCTGCCAGAACTGCGCACTGCCTCTCGCCACACTTTCAGTAAACATCACAGGCAGTTTTCTGCTTGGTTTTATATATGCAGTTATTGCACAAAAAACAGGCTTTCCGCCTGCGGTTAAACTCGCGCTTTCTGTGGGCTTTTGCGGCGGATTAACGACCTTTTCCACGTTCTCTGTTGAAGCCTTTGATTTGCTGAAAAACGGCGAAATCCTTGCTGGCATGGGCTATATTTTTGCAAGCGTGGTTATCTGCCTTATTATGACCGGTATCGGGATATATACGGGAACTATGTTAGGAGCATATTTTGGAAAGTAAATACAAAAAAAAGATTTTATTTATCGGAATGCCTGATATGGCGATTATTTGCCTTGCACGGCTGGTTTCAGACGGGTTCAACATAATCGGCGTTGTGCCGCCGCACCCGGGCGAACCTACTTATGATTTTATGGTTCAGTTTGCAAAAAAATCGGGTTTAAATGTACTGACTTACGAAAAATCAATAAACGACCCGGATTTTATCAATAAAGTAAAAATCTTGAACGCAGATTTGGCGGTTGTTTGCTCATATAATAAAAAATTCTCACCGGCGCTGCTTTCGTCGGTAAAGGGCGGTTTTGTGAATGTTCATCCGTCGCTTTTGCCCAAATACAGAGGTGCAAACCCCTACAGCCACGTAATCCTTAACAATGAAAAGGAAACAGGTGTTACGCTGCATTTTATGGACGAAAATTTTGACACAGGAAACATCATCTGGCAGAAAAAAGTTCCTGTTGCACCTGCTGACACAATGGGCACAATTTTTAACAAGCTCAACTTTGTTTCAGCTGAAATGCTCTCTGATTTTCTCAAACAGGCCGAGCACACGCCGTTTATAAAAAGCGTGCCGCAGCCAATCGGTGAATATGAGAAAGCTTTTGTTATTGACAACAAAAACATGAAAAATTATATTGACTGGAGCAAAGATGCTGCATATATTGAACGGTTTGTCAGGGCGTTGAACCCTTTTATTACGGCAATGACAACATTTCGCGGCATATTTATGAAAATTTATTCGGCGCAGGTAATAAATAAAAAGGTGAAAGAAGAACCGGGAACAATTATTTCCGCAAAAGACAATATTGCGGTTGCAACGGGTGACGGGGTGCTTTGTATAAAATCACTCCAGTTTGGTTCGTATATGATTACCGATGCAAAAGCGTTTATTCAAATGTTTTCGCCAAAACAGGGAGAAAAATTAATTTAATGGACAAGCTGAATTTTTTAACGGCAGGGCAGCCCTTGAGCACTGATGGAGCTGGATATGAAAGGGCTTTTCAGATACTGGAGGAGTTAAAGCTTGACGGTATGGAGCTGGAGTTTGTCCACGGGATAAGAATCTCGGAAAAATCAAAAAATCACGTGACAAATGCCTCTAAAAATATGGTTCTGACAGCGCATGCGCCTTTTTACATAAATTTGAACGCAAAAGAGCCTGAAAAGATTGAATCCAGCATAAAATATATAACAGACACAGCCGAATTGACAAAAGAGCTGGGCGGGTACAGCATAACTTACCACGCTGCATATTATATGGGCAAAGACAAAGAAAAAGTCTATGAAACGGTCAAATCAG
Organism: uncultured bacterium; assembly: GCA_900547585.1. GTDB lineage: Bacteria > Cyanobacteriota > Vampirovibrionia > Gastranaerophilales > Gastranaerophilaceae > Spyradomonas. The sequence continues at coordinate 6,403 of URHD01000085.1, forward strand.
CAACACAAAAAATCATTGACAACCTCAAAATGAGCAACAATGATATCTGGGTAAGGCCGGAAACAACGGGCAAAGGTACGCAGTGGGGCGATTTGGATGAAGTGATAAAACTTTCCAATGATTTTGAACAGGTGCTGCCATGCATTGATTTTTCGCATTTACATGCGCGTTCCATCGGGCTTTTTAATACTTATGACGAATTTTGCCGTATTTTCGAAAGAATAGGCACCGAAATCGGGGATTACGCACTGGAGAATTTCCATGCACACGCCGCCGGCATAGAATACGGTGACAAAGGCGAAAGAAAGCACCTTATTTTTGAAGAAAGCGACATGAACTACAAAGACCTTTTAAAAGCGTTCAAAAAATTCGACGTAAAAGGCGTTCTGGTCTGCGAAAGCCCGAACATTGAAGGTGATGCGCAGCTTTTAAAAGCCTATTACGAAAGCTTATAAGTTATCATCCTCAAAGCCGGGAGAACGCGATGGCAAATTTGCATAACCCGGGTTTGAGAACACTGTTTTTCTTATGTATTTGCTTGAATAGTTGCCTTTTATAAAAAGTTTTTTCAAGGTATTTTCACGAACAGCGAGAGGGTGCATGCTGTCGCATTCTTTGGGGAATTTATCCGAAAGCTGCGTCCAGACAGCAGCTTCCAGCGTCCAGGCATAGGTTTCTTCATTTAATGAGTTAAAATCGTCCTGATGGAGAGCTTCGTGCGACAATAGCGAGGCAAGAGCCTGTTCTGGAGCGTCCTGATGTTTTTCGTTTATGAAAATATACAAATCCTTTTTCTTTTTCCAGCCCACAGCATCAAAATTTGCGTACGCCTGATTGAGAGTTCCGAGGTTTTTAAACTCAATTTTCATGGGGCGGTCACTGAGATTGTTGCCCAGAATTGCACTTCTTGAAAATTCACCCAGAGTGCCTTTCATCATTTCGAGAGAGCGCATCAGCTTTTCGTCATCGGTTACACCTTTATAAATCTTTTTCAATTCCTGAATTTCTTTTTTCTGTTCAGGAGTTCTTTTTGATGATTCCGTCATAAAATCAGACGGTTTCATCTTCATTCCTCTAGGCGCTTGCCCTGCAAAGGCTGCAGAGGGCACAGTCATCGCAAGTATAATCGAAACGGTAAGTAATTTTCTTTTCAAAATAATCTCCCAACCCTTAATACTATCGGATTTTAGCTCTCGTAAAACCCATATAAATATTATTACATTACTTTTTTATTAATGACAAATTTTCCCGTGTCAATGTAACATATTGGTAAACATTCAATCTTCCAAAGTAAAAAGTAAAGAATATTAATTTTTCGACGCCTATGAGCGAAGCGAATCGAGCTAGAAAAATTG
>URHD01000086.1 GCA_900547585.1 uncultured bacterium
CATATCACGTGTAATTTCATCCCTGTGTTGCGCAAGTACAAGGATATATTCTTCAAAAGAACCGTGTCTTTTGGCTTCTGCAAGCTCTTTTTCGTATGTTTTTTCCGGAAAACTCAAATCAAGAAAATTGTTATTTTTTATAAATCCCTGAATTTCAAGCCTTGTGTCGTTGTAGTATTTGTATAAATCTTTATTTATGCGCTCAATTTTGTTATACATTGCCTGCTCGGCATAAAGATAGGCAGTCTGGCGCCTGTCCATTTTTTCTACATGCTCAATATCTTTTTTGAACGAATTTTTCAGGCTGAGCGGAATCTTTTCGCAAAGAACTTTGGCGTATTCTGCGGTTTTTTTTGTTTTCGGGTCTTCTTTGAAGATGTCGTGCATCATTTCGAGAACGGATTTAAGCGGTTTTTCACGTTTTTCAAATCTGTCGAGCTTACTCTGAATATGAACGCTCAAAACCGGCAGCCCGAAGCCTTTCGCACCTTTGAAAGCAGGATTTTGCGGCTTGCCTGTGTTTTGAGAAGCCGCTTTTGTCGAATACCGGCGGTTATGAGTGATGGAAATCGCTGTGATTCTCATAATTAAGCCTGTTTTGCACCTAAAAATGATGCAAAAGTCTTATTCTCCGGTACGATGTTTTGTATTTGCATTGGCTGTGGCGCGTTTTGGGCGTTCATTGCTTTTTTTGCTTCACGTTTCCGGTTTATATGCTTTGTGATTGCGATATTGAGCTTTGGAATGCCCACACCGAGCACAACGCCTGAATACAGGTAGCCGAGGAGCTGCGCTTTGTTTTTGCATTTTATCTGTTTTAAAACTTCTGCGAGTTCTTCGGTATTTTGGGCTTTTTCTTTCAAGGCTTTCATAAGTTTTCCGTAAGAAAGCGCTTTTCCGTCTTCACCAATTGTGCTTATTCCGAATTGTTTCAACTTCGGATAAAGAATTTCTTCATGTGATTTTTCAACAGCCTTGGTAATCCAGTTCCAGCCGCCTTTGCCCATGGATTTTTCGTCGTAGTTGATAAGCGATTTATCCATTTTGTTCAAAGCGAGTTTTGAAACAAAACCGCCCAGAATCAGCCAGTTTACAAAACCGAGTGAATCTTTAATTGTTGATTCTCTGAGTTCGTCTTTGTTTCTTGCTGCTAGCAACCTGCTGAAAATAGTGCAGGCGTAAATGAGCTTGAACTGAGGAATCGTCGGAACGAGCCCTTTGTACTGGATTGCGGAGGGGATATCGCTGAATTTTTTTGCTACAGTGCTGAGCATTGCTGTTGCAATACCTGCACCAAGCGTTGTTTTCAGGGCTTTGAAACCGAAAGAATGGTCAGGCTCGCCGCCGCCCACAAAACCGCCGTTTCCGGTACGTTTTTTGGTCAAATAAGCGTTCAAAGGCTGCAAACTCATGCCGATTGCGACAGGAACCGCAAGACCGGCTGCTGCGGTGCGTATTTTTATGTTTTTCAGCGCTTTTATAAACTCTGCGTCGGTGAGTTTTGTTACACCGTCTTGTGCGTCATGTTTTGCTTTGTCGAGGTAGGCTTTTTTGATTGAAAAAGCGTCTTTAAGGAAGTTTTCAAGTCTTCCCTCCACGACCTGTTCGCCGTTTGTGACTTTAATGGATTCTGCTGCGCCGATATCGCCGGTTATTAGGGCGTTTACCTTTGCATAAACATCTTTGGGCAGCCCGTATTTGTCGGTTTTTGCTTCAGAAAGCAATTTTGCTGCTTTTTCAACGGTTTCGGGCTGCAATTTTCTGAACGGCGCGTTCGCATCAACTGATGAATTCAAACCCTCCATGCTTTTCAAAAATTCCGTGTAATAGGCTTTTTTCGGGTCTTTTGCCGCTCTTGTTGCTGCTTCAAATTTTGAAAACAGGTCAATTGATTCGCCGTTTGTGAAAATCATGTGGGCTTTTACGCCGTTTGCCTTGTTAAATGCATTTGCAACCAGAGAACCCGCACCAATTCCGACGATACCCGCTGCTGCGTGATTCAAAGTAGAGCTGAATTCTCTTGTTGCTGTTTCGAGCCCTGCATCGGGGTTTCTTGTTGTATCAACGATGGTTCTGGGTGAATCCATAAAAGCTACGTCAACAAAAACCGCACCCAGAGCAGGATTTGTGTTAAGAAGATTCAAACCCGTAGATAGGAGCTCGACGCCTCCTTTAAAATTTTGTTTATTTTGTGTTTTGTTATTAATGTGTAGTTTCGGTTGAATAGAGTTAATCATTTTTTTGCCTTATTTGTTAGCTGTTTCCATCATGCCAAAAGCCTGAAATGCTCTTTTGGCGGTATTTGTCGGGAATATAGTGGGATAGGTGTGGTATCTGTTGTAATTTGTTTCGAGTTCTTTTCTGTGTTTTATTTCTGTCTGTTTTCTAACATACCATGGAACAAGAATTCCTAAAAGCAGCATGGAGAAGCCCAGTGAGCTTACTTCGCAAAGTGCACGGTATTTTTTGGCTGTTGGCGACATTTTTTCTGCTTCTGCAAAGGATTTTAGCCTTGTTTCTTTTACCCAGTAGTTGAATTTGTCTTTTAAACTGTCTGATTTCGGCTTGTCTGATGCGTAGTTCATGAGGTCAACTTTGCCTTTTGTTATTTTTTTGATTAATGAACCTACGCCTTTGTTTACGTAGTCGCCGAAGAAGTAAAGGCTACAGAATGTCGCTATATCACGGAAAGTTGCTTCACGAAGTTCGTTTTTGTCTTCGGAGGCGAACATTCTGCTTGCAAATGTAGCTGTCGCAATCCATCTGCACTGATCCATTGAGGGGAATATGTTGTGGAATTGCAGCGATTTGAAGAACGGTGTTTCGCTGAGCTTTTCTTTTCCGCTAAAAATCGATTTAAGGTTCGGTCTTTCTTTCAACGAAAGAATTGCAACCCCTACCATCAGCGCAGCACAGGCAAGTTTCTCTGTAAAGAAGCCTGCTTTTTGTTTGTCATGGGCTTTTTTCTTTTTGTCCTGCTGGATGAAATCTTTGTAAATCGGAGCGCCCTCCTGACCGGAGGTTTTTCGCGTAATCCATCTGTTTATTGACTGAACCGAAGCTGCCAGCGGAATAATCGTTGCAAGACCCGCAAGGCTCTTCGCATTCGTGAATTTAACAGCCTTTTTAAGGAAAGTATCAAACTGTTCTTTGTTTAGCTTTTTGAAAATCTTGCCTGTATCGACTGTATCTCTCAAGAAGAATGAAAGTGATGAGCCGAACTGCTTATCATTGAGTTTTATGTGTTCAGCGCCTTTTGCATCATCAAGAATAAGACCAATTGCCTTTTTAAGCTCTTTTTTATCTTTGGATTCATTGATAATGTCTTTGACGATATTTTTGGCGTCAACAATGTTTTTGCTGGAGGTGTCCAGCGGTTTCCAGTCCTTGCCCACGTTGACTTTCAGGTCTTTGAAAATACCCTCGACGAAATTGTCAATATTTCCGGCTTTTTTGTAACGCTGATGGAGCTCCGTGAGGCTTTCTTCGTTAGCCCATGTGCCCAGAAGACCGGGAACTTTAAAATCTTTGTAGAGCATTTGTGCGATTTTGCCAGTTCCGAGCACGAACAAGCCCGGAATCATGCAGTTTACAATCAGACCCGAGGATTCTCTTCTAAATGTTTCAGCTGCTGCAAATCCGTTAGTTTTAGCGTCAACAATGGTTCTGGGGGCGATTGCTGTGACACCGTCGATTAAAGCAACGCCGTACATGGGTTCCGTGCTTACCCATTGCAGCGCATTTACGCCCATATCGACGATTCCGCCTTTAAATGCAGGCGAATTTTGCTTGTTTATATTTTGATTTGTATTAATGTTTACTTTACTAATCATACAACTTCGGAACCTTTAACGTGACGGCTTTCTGTCACAATCATAACAAGTCCTTATATAATTACAAATCAGCTCAAAAAAAAAATTGCTATTAAAAATTGTTAAATTTTTGGGATTGCGGGCATGATGAATGATTTTTTTTTAAATAATATGTTTATTTTCTTTTATTAACGGTATTAATTGTGTTTTTCACATCCAAAATCCTGAAAAGCTTCTTTAAAATTCATTTTTACAAAACTTAATAAACATTTCGCTTTACAATCATTTACAAACAACACAAAATCATTAAAGTTTTCGAAAGAAGTGCCGATAAAAATAATATAAGACAAAATCGGAGCAGACATGGCAGACGGAAACAACATTTTAAATCAACCTTTCGGTTTAAACATAAAAATCCCGACCCGCACGGTTCAGCAGGGGCATGATACGATAAATCATGCGATTGGCGGTGTTTTTGAGCCTTTGTTTAATTTTATCTCCGAAAATCAGAATGTTTTCACTGGTGAGATTTCCGAGCAGATTGAAAAATACAATCTTATGTCCTACAACACCGGCGCAATCCTCAGAAAATCAGAGCCGCAGCGAAAATTTGATATAAAGGGTTAACCGGTTAATTGTTGCATATTGCAAATAAGTAAAAATGAGTTATAATGTGGATATAGGGAAAAGACCCTAAGAGGCTGCTTCTCCTAAGGTCTTTCTTAACTCCCTATTTTGCAATGAAGAGCGCTATGATTATCAATAAGATAAGTAATAGCGCTTTTTCGCTTACGCTAAATTGCATTTCATCACCGCCTTTCCGATAGAGTACGCTTAACTAGTCTGTGTCGGTTGGCGGCAAGCGGGAGCTTACCCAAAAAGATTATATATCAGAATCATTCAAAATAAATTTAATCAATTTAACGATACTTTCCTTGTGCGAGAGAATTTTGGGTAAAAATGTCAGAATCATGAGCGTTTTTATCCGGAACAGATTTTTTTTGTCCGCATAGCATAGCCTGAAAAATAAATACTGGCTTTTTTTATACTCATAGTACATTCTTTCGCGTTTTTTGGGGGATTTGTCGTGGAGGTGGATGATTTGTGCTTCGGGGTTGATATAGATTTCATAACCGGCTTTTCTTATCCTGAACTGGAGTTCGTTTTCTTCAAAATACATGAAAAACCGCTCATCGAAAATCCCGACTTCATCAAGAACCGATTTTCTAATCATGACATCGGCTCCTGTTATGTAATCAACGGGTTTTAGCAGGTTTTCGCTGTTCAATCCCTTGTCTTTCATCTGTTTTAGCTCTTTCGGGAAAAACCATCTGAGCATAAAGGTCTTTAAAATTTGCCTTTTGACGGTCGGAAAAACTCCGTAAGAATGTACATGTTCCATGTTTTCGTCATAAAGATTTGCACCGCAGGCACCGATTTTTTCATGATTTTCAAGAAAATCGAAGAGTATTTTTATCGCATTGTTTACAAGAATCGTGTCTGTGTTCAAAAGAAAAACGTATTTTGAGTCAGATTGGCGGATTGCGAGGTTATTTGCGGAACCGAAGCCGCTGTTTTGCGGATTTTCAATGAGTTTTACCCACGGAAATTCGTTTTTGAGCATTTCGGGCGTTCCGTCCTGCGAATCATTATCCACAACGAAAATTTCATAAGAAAGATTTTTTGTTTTTTCAACAATAGAATTTATGCAATTTCTTGTCAAATCTTTTGTTTTGTAATTTACAAGGATAATCGAAACGTCTTTTTTTTCCATAAACTCTCCGCATAAAACATATTTTTGTTAAGTTTAGCATAAAATTTTTGCATGATTTAATGTTTTTTTATTAGAATAATAGTAATAAGTATTTTTAAAGGAATCGGGAGTATAAATAAATGGGTTCGTCTATTTCTGTTGTGATACATACGTACAATAACGAAGCAATCATCAGAGATTGCCTTGAATCGGTGAAAGATTTTGATGAAATTGTGATTTGCGATATGTATTCAACGGACAAAACCCTCGAAATCGCGCAGGAATACGGCTGCAAAATCGTAATGCACGAAAATATCGGCTGGGCAGATCCTGCAAGGAATTTTGCGATTTCGCAGGCAAGCAATGAATGGGTTCTTGTGGTTGATTCTGACGAGGCAATCCCTGATGCGTTGAGATTGTGGCTTTATGATTTTACAGAGAGCGCAAACGGTTACAGCGCCGTCAAAATCCCGAGATTGAACAATTTCTGGGGAAAATTCATGGAAATGCAGTATCCGGATTATGTAACCAGATTTTTCAAAAAATCGGATATCTTCTGGCCTCCGAAAGTCCACTCCCACCCGGAAATCAAACGCGGCGATGTTTTCACAATTCCGAAAGAAAACAAAAATCTCGCTATGCTCCACTACACTTCGGAATATGTTAGAGATTTTGTGAATATAATTAATAAATATACTGATTTTGAAGTTGAAAAAATGGAAGCCAAAGGGAAAAAGGTTAATATTCCGTTTGTATTTTTCCAGAGTATCTGGCTGATTTTCGAAAAATTTATATTTAAAAAAGGTTATAAAGACGGCACGCATGGCTTTATTCTTTGCTGTTGCTGGGGCGCATATAAATTTCTTGCCCATGTAAAATACTGGGAATACAAGAAAAATCTGAAGGGGCAAAGATAATGGGAGAAAAACCCCGAACCGGTAAAACTACAATCGTTCTGGCGCAGGACAGCGGAATCGGAAACCGGATTCAGTTCATGGCTTCTGCAATAAGAATTTATGATATCAAGGATTTTGATCTTTATTGGCCGGTTGAGGGCTGGGTGAGCGCTGCGTTTTCTGATTTGTTTGATTTTGAATGGGATTATGAGGTAAGAGAGCACAATGAGCTGGTTATGCTCCGAAATTTGCCTGAAGAGGCGCCTCTTTGCTATACAAAAGGCTGGCGGCTTTATATTTCGCCGGAAGACGGGCTTTCACGGTTTTTCCCATGGCTTTATGACAACGCTGAACACGGTTATAGCATTGATTTTGAGTATAATCGGATTCCCGGGCGCATTCGTGATATTTACCGCCCGTTTTTTAAACGTTTAAATCCGTCAAAAGCTGTTCTTGAAAAGGTAAACGCTGTTGTTTTGCCTGAAAATACGGTCGCATTGCAGGTTAGAAACAATCCTGACTGGCAACAACACAATCGAACAGTTGCTCTGGACGAATATTTCAGGCTAATGGACAAATACCCCGAAAAAACAAAGTTTTTCCTCTGTGCAATGAACAAAGAAACCGAAAACGCCTTTGTTGAGCGCTACGGCTCGCGAATAATCGTGCAAAAAGACAAGGATTTCCACTCTATGATTGACGCTGCAGCGGATTTGTTCCTTATGGCAAAGTGCAGCGAGATGATTTTGAGTTTTGAATCGTCTTTTGGCTGTCTGGCATGGTGGCTAGGCGGGGCCGCTGCAAATGTCCGTGTTGCAGGCGGCTCGGGGCTGTTTAAATGCGTAAAAAGAAAATTTTTGAATGTGTGCAGGTTTTTATTTGTAAAAAATTGTAAAAATCGTCTGTTTGAACGTTAAAAATTTTCAAAAAAGGGAATTAAATAAATATAAGCCCTAAAAAGGTGTCCGAGAAAAGTTCGTGATAGGAACGAAGTGACATGAACGAACTT
>URHD01000087.1 GCA_900547585.1 uncultured bacterium
CGAAAATATCGTCCTTGTTGACGGAAGTGCTGAAAATCATGATTTTGCTTATTATATTGATGGTTCACGGCTGGCAGATAGCGTAATTATTGTTAGAGATAATAGTGATAATATTGATAAGGATTTTTTTAATTTGACAAACTCTGACAACGGAGTGTTAAGAGTGATAAATGGCAATAATAAAATTAACGGGGATTTTGTAGAAAACCATCAGGAAAGTTCGTCCAACAATGTTCATGGAGGTGCTGTTTATTTGGCCTCCGGTGCCGATATTGAAATATATGGTAATTTTATAGGAAACTACAATGGCGATAGTGATGTCTATTCTGATGGTAGCGCAATTTTCAACTCAGCAGATGTTACTAAAATTTGTGGTGATTTCATAGGCAATCATGTGGATACTGGTAATGCTGCATATGGTGGGGCTATATTTAATTCCAGCAACGGAACAATAGATTACATAGATGGAAATTTTATTGGAAATTACACTGAAAAATCTATGATGTCTTCTGGTGCTGCGATTTGCAATCACGGGTTGATGAAAAATATTGATGCTGATTTTGTTGCAAATGGTGGTACTGCAACAAATCGATTTTTTGGAGTTCTTGCCAATGCTGGAGAAATACATAATATCAATGGTGATTTTATAAATAACCGGGTTAGCGCCAATATAGTAATGGGTGCTGCTATAAGTAATTATAGTGACGGCAACCCGTTAATAAAAAAAATTGAAGGAAACTTTATAAATAATTCTGCGACAGGTATTAATATTATGGGCGTTGCCATATATAATAATGGTATAATCAATGAAATTGATGCTTCTTTTATAAATAATCACGGACAAGCTACACAACTCGCCGTAGGCGGAGCCATCTACACAAACAACGACCTGAATATAACCGCTGACAACAAACCCATAGAATTCAGCGGAAACTATACTCAGGACAGACGCGGAGAAATCCCAAACGCCATCTTCGTCGCCACCAGCGAAAATTCCTCCCCCACAATAACCCTAAACGCCACAAATAACGGCACAATCACGTTCAACGACCAAATCGACGGCGGCACAACTTCTGGCTCCACTGTAAATCGCGATTATGCCTACAATCTCACCCTCACCGGCGATAAATCCTCAAAAATTGTGCTAAACAACGACATTATCAACGCAAATATCCAAATCGAAGATACAAATGTATTTTTGAGCAACGCTGAAAACTTTGCGCAGTCAAAATCCCTCGATTTGAGCTCCGGAACGCTCAACATCGCTCTTCTTGAAAATGAGGTGAATTTTAAATCATTTTCCAACGCAGGCACAATAAATATCGCCACGGTTGTGGTTGATGCGGCCAATAAAACCGTTGGAAAGCTCTCCGCAGAAACTTACGGGGCACAAACCGGTTCAATTATCATCGACAATATCCGCTTAATCTCTGAACCTGCACAGCAAATCACCGAAATCAATTTCGCTGATCCGAATTTTTCGCAAAATGTCAGCTATACCGGCATCAAAGAAGCGTGCTACCCGATTTTTAAATACGACATAAACTACAACTCTGCAACCGGAAATTTGGTGTTCAACCGCTCGTTCAACCCCGCGGTTTTAGCCTCGTCCGTCGCCCAAACCGCCGGAACTTATATTTCACAGCTCCAAACTTACAACTATGCGTTCAACCACTCGGATTATTACATGAATTTTCCGCGTGCAAAACGTCTGGAAATAAAAAATAAGAACAAAACGGCTCTTTTTAACTCCGGCGGTTCAAAATTCTTTAACCCGAAGTACTCTGAGCCCGAAAAACCGGCTTTTTGGGTCAAAAATTATGCATCGTTTGAGTCCGTTCCGCTCTCCGGCGGTGTTGATGTCAACAACATCAACTATGGCACGATAATCGGACATGATTCTGAAATCGAAGACCTAAAAAACGGCTGGCAGCGTGTGATTACCGCATATATCGGCTACAACGGCTCTTCGCAGCGCTATTTGGGTGTTGATGCCTACCAGAATGGCGGTTCCATCGGCACTGCTGCGACTTTTTACAAAAATAACTTCTTCAATGCCACAACAATAGCCGCCAGCGCCTCTTCCGGCGATGCAAATACCATGTTCGGACGTGAAAATTTTGCAATTTTAGCTGCCGGCATTGCCAACAAAACCGGTTACAACTTTGAATTTGCCCGCGGGCGCTTCATTGTTCAGCCGAATTTTCTTATTTCTTACACATATCTCAATACGTTCGATTATACTAACGCGGCAGGCGTAACAATCGATTCTGACCCGCTGAACGCGCTTCAGCTCGCACCGGGGATTAAATTCATCGCAAACACAAAATCCGGCTGGCAGCCATATATCGCGTTTTCAGTCGTCTGGAATATTATGGACAAATCCAAAGTAACCGCAAATGAGGTGCGAATTCCGTCGCTGGGTATTAATCCATATGTTCAATACGGCATCGGTATCCAAAAACAACCCACCGAAAACCTCACCGCCTACGCTCAAACCATGATTCACAACGGCGGTCGCAACGGCGTAAGCCTTTCATTTGGCATTCGCTGGGCAATCGGGAAGAAAAAGCAGCCGTCAACATAAAAAACGGCTTTTGTGCAGGTTTTGGCGGAGAATTTTCTCTTCGGGGGGATTTTGCTGCAATCGTCAACGCAGGTTGGGCTTTCAGACCGACAGCATCCGGCTTGGCTGCAATTATGACATGGTTAACGCCCGATAACAATTTTTAAAACCGTATAGCGCAGCGCTCAGGTTTTAAAAATGGTTATTTGGCATTAACCGCAGGGCAAAAATCTGTCAGATCCGGTCTGAGTCGCAATTTTGTTATAAATAATTCAGGATTAACGGATATCGCGCAATCTGTCGGTTTCTGTCCTGAAATCTGACGCTGTGCCGCGTGTAGGCTCCTGCTCTTTTATTATGGCTTCCTGTTGTTTGATTTTGTTTTCTATTTTTTGAAGTTCTGCTTTGTCCATTGATTCAACGACTTCAATTTGTTCATTTCGAAGCTGCTGCTGGTGAGCTTTGTCCATTTTTATGAAAGAATCCTGACTGAGTTCGGCGCGTTTGTTCTGATTTCTCAAAACAACGATTTCAACGCGGCGGTTTTTTGCCAGCGCTGCGGGCGAATTGCCCTGAATGACGGGTCTTGTATCGGCATAACCCACGACTGTGAACAGGTCGGGCAAGAATTTAAATTTGCCTATGAGATATCTTGCGATTGATGACGCACGTGCGGAAGAAAGCTCCCAGTTTGATGGATATCTGCCCGTGGAGGGGATTTTGTCCGAATGTCCTTCTATTCTAATCTGGTGCATTGCAAATTTTTGGATAATCAGCTTCCCGATTAAATCCAGCTTCTTTCTGGCTGCATTGCTCAAGTCTGCGGAGCCGGATTTAAACAGAATTCCGTCATCATTCATGTTGATAACAAGCCCGCGTTCGTCGATAGTGGCATTTACGCCGTCGAGTTCGCCTGTTTTATTTAAAGCCTCGATATCTTCTTTGATTTCTTCAAAAGATTCCTGTTCATAAGTCGGGCTGACGTATTCAAGCATCAACGAATCAATCATTGCGTTTGCATTTGAATTATCAATGATATTCTGCCCTTGATTCATTACGCCGACGTCGCCCTGCATAATTGATGGCGCTGTGAACGCTTTTTTTATGGAAAGTTGAAGTTCTTTGAACTGTTCAAGGTTAATCTGCGACAGTGCATACAATACAACGAATGTCGCAAACAGCAATGTCAAAAAATCTGCATAGGAAACCATCCAGCGTTCTAAGTTTTCATGTTCTTCAGGTGGTTTTTTCCTTGCCATTTTATTTTATACCCATTTCTTTAAGGTGGCTGTTGAGTATGAAAGACTGGAGTTTTCTTTCTATCAGGGCAGGGCTTTCGCCAGCCTGAATCGCGAGGATTCCTTCTGTGATCATTTCTTTTTTCAACAATTCTTTTCTAAATTTTGTTTTAATTTTCGAACCGAACGGAATATAGAAAAGGTTTGCCGCGCCTACACCGTAAACCGTAGCAACAAAGGCAACCGCAATACCTGCACCGAGTTTTGAAGGGTCAGAAAGGTTCTGCATAACCTGAATCAACCCTAAAACCGCACCGATAATACCAATTGTCGGTGAATATCCGCCTGCTGATTCCCACACTTTTGCTCTGGCTGCGACTTGTGTTTCTTCCAGGGTCATTTGTGTTTCCAGCATTTGGCGGACAAGTGTGGGGTCCGTTCCGTCGCTTACTGCCTGCAAACCCAGCATTAACAGCGGGTCAGAAGCGTATTTTGCGTCTTTTTCGAGTGCGATTACGCCTTCTTTTCTACCTTTTACCGCATATCTGATAATTTCGGCGATTGTTTCGTCAAAATCTACTTTTTTATCAAGAAATACATCCTTTAAAGCAATAATTGCGCCAATAAGGTCTTCTTTTGAAAAGCTCAAAACAACGCCGCCAATTGTTCCGCCGAATACGATTAATGCAGCAGTAATCTGCAAAAGCTGGCCAATGTTTCCGCCCTCAAGCGCCTGACCGATTAAAATACTTACTACACCGATTATTGCTCCTATTAACGAACTGATATCCATATTTACTCCATACTAATCTTTATTTTCTATTAAATAATATGAAAATAGTTTTTAAATCCTACATTTAATTTATATTTTTTATATAGGGCGGGAGTCGGGTTCGGTTTTAGCATGATTGTAGTGATTGTTTAGGGGCACAGCCCCGTCGCACGATTGGTGCATGAGATTGTTTTTTTGATGGGGCGGGAGTCGGCTTATTCTGCGTCGCAGCTGCAAAACATCACTTAATAATATATCCCGTCGCCTGAATATTCCCGTTTTTGTATTCGAGAATGTAATAATTTTCATGCGAATCCCTGATATTCGCCGACATATCTGCCTGAATTTCCCTTGCGGAGTTGTCGCGCGGGCGCCTTCGGGGGTTGTTTTTGTATTTTTTCTGGATTTTTTGTGCTTTTTCCAGCTTTTCGCGTTCTTCTTCCTCGCTTACCATTTTTTCAACAAGTTTTGCCACAGGAATAGAAGCCTTGATTTCATTGGATTCCACGAGGTACAAAAACTTCCTTGTCGGCGCAAGAACCACCTGATAATGTCCCGGCGGCAGCACATTGTCTTCAAAATCTTTTAAAATATATGGAATATTTACAATCGGGTAATTTGTGGAGGGATAAGCATAGATTTCGTAACCTTTTTCACCGTCTTTGACGCCTGATTTGTAGGTGCCATAGGGCATTAAGTCGTCAGCGTTGTTCAAAGCTATAAGGTTGCAGTCCATTATCATAAAATTTACCCCGCAATTTCAAAGAAAAGGTTTTCGAGCACAATCTGCGGCTTTACGTAAGCGTCAAGCTGTTTTTTGGCTTTTTGCAGATTCATAATATCTTTTTTAATCTTTAAAGCAAGCTGTTTTGAGCCGAGATTTGCCCTCAAAAGTTGTGCAAAATAAAACTGGAGGCAGTCCATTGCATAATCTGTTTCATAACCCGATTCTTCTTTTGCCGCAAGAAACGCCTGTGCAATTTTGGGCACCTGCGATTTTTTTATTGCCGGATAATCGGTCAAAATCGGTTCAAAAAACTCCGTATCGTATTTTTCGTTCAAAAACGACGGAATATAAAAGCACTGCGACCTTGAAACAATAGTTTCGAGCAAATCTTCCTTATCCTCGGTTAAAAATATGAACAAAACGTGTTCGGGCGGCTCCTCAATGGATTTTAAAAGCGCATTTGAGGCTTCGCTTTGAAGAATCTCCCTTGTGAGCGGTTTTGGGTACCAGAGACCGTCGTTTACTTCGTTCGGGAGCTTGAATCCCAGTTTTGAAAAGTCTTTGAGGTGTTCTTCCTGTGCTTTTGTTAAAAATCTGTTTTCCGAGTCGCAGATGACAAAAACTCTGTAATATTCGGAGGTGTTTATCAGGCTGTTGCTCACGGATTGCATTTGTCTGACAGAAATAACCTTTTTTGTTGTGTCGTCGGAGGATTTGTTGTCGTTTTTGGAGATTGTCAGCACGGCGGGGTGCTGATTGTGTCTTATCCAGCTGCAGTTTATGCATTCACAATCAGGTGCGGCGCCCTCTTTGCAGTTCAGGTTCCTCGCAATCTCCTGTGCGAGGTAATATTGCGCAAGATTGTCCTGACCGTAAAGGATAATGGATTGCGGTATTTTGCGCGATTCTTTTGCAAAAGCGTTTTCAAAATATCTCGTAAAATATTCAAATTTTTCTTTTAAAACCGGTGAAAACATCAGCTCATCACCGCCATTTCCACAGGCAAGTCATAAAACCCGATTTCGCCCGTTTTTATCCTTGTTTCTGCTGTCAAAAGGTTGTTTTTTATCTGTATAAGCCGCTCCAGGGAAACATCTTTGAGTTTTGCCATCTGTTTTTTTACGATAAATTCCGGAACATGTAGTTTTGCTGCGATTTCAAAAGGCGACATTTTCATTGAATCGATTTTTATGTTGAGCAGCCTTGAAAAATTCGTTTGCAAAACAGCAAGAATTTCAAGATAATGCTTTTGCGCGCAGAGTTTTTGATACTCATTCAGCGCCAAATCCCTGCGCCCTTCAAGGATATAATCCGTCATTATAAAAATATTTTCCGTTTGTGCGCAAATCTTTTTTATGTCTTCTTTTTTAACGGTTTTTTCAGGGTAAATCAGGAGTTTTAACTTTTCGAGTTCGTTATCCATAACCCTCAAATTGGTTCCCAGCCGCTCGATCAGGTAATTTATTACATCTGTGCTCATAATCAGGTCTTTTGTCCGGGCATGTTTTTGAATCCATGTTCTCAATTCGGACTGATATGCTTTAAACTCCGGAAATTCCTTTGGTTTAGCGTATTTTGCGATAGTTTTGTAGAGTTTTCTTCTGGTGTCTATTTTTTTGCTGCTGTCGCGTTCAATTCTGCACACAAAAACCACATGGAGCGATTCACCGACGGTTTGCAGTGCGGATTCAAGCGCAGCAATTTCTTTGTCGTCAAAATTTACCTTGCCTTTCCCCGCGTCGATAAAGTATTTTTCGCAATTCACGATAGCGAGAACTTTTCCGAACATCAACGGCGGTGTTCTCAAAAGTTCAATTAGTTCCTGCGGCGGGGGGTTGTCTTTTACCTTGTAATTTGTTGACAAAAACGCCTTATCAACGGTTTTTGCCTTGAGTTTTTCCAGCTCCGCCTCGATATTAAATTCTTCCTGTCCGAAAAAGAAATCTAGCATAAGAATATTGTACCACAATGTTTTTGCGCGGGGGTGAGGCGAGGGATGATGTTTTCTTTGTAGTGACTATGGGGGAGGGCTCAAAAAGTTAGATATAAAATCTAATCTAGTGTCGCCTTAGCCGATTCTTACCTCTCACAAAACGATACTCAA
>URHD01000088.1 GCA_900547585.1 uncultured bacterium
CTCAAAAAGTTCGTTCACGTCACTTCGTTCCTTATCACGAACTTTTCTCGGACAATTTCTTCATGAGAGTCAGAACCGCCCGTAAGAATGAGGTTGTACTTTTCGCCAACCTTTTTGACGGTTGAAGCGAGGTGAAATTTGATAATTCCACGGTGGCGTTTGTACGGGTAAAAGGCTTCAACCCCGTCCAACCCCAATTTTACGAAGTTTTTGACAAAAATATCAAGACTTAAACACCAATAGCACGCAGGATGCGCCAGAACCGCTGCTCCGCCTGCGTCATGGATGGCTTTTATGACTTCTTTCGGGTGACGGCGGTTAAAAAGCCGCACGATGTCGGCTTCTGTTTCTTTTTTTGTTTTTGCGCACAATTTTTTCAAATTTTCGTTTTTAACATCGATTCCATACCCTAGAATATGAACCAGAACCCCCTGAAACCAGCAGTCAAACTCGATTGCAGGAATAATCCTTTTGTCCATCCAAACAGGCGTCTGTGTGTATGCATCGACCGTATTATGGTCACAAATCGCAAAATATTTCAGCCCTTTTTTGTCAGCGTCCGCCAAAAGTTCCTCGGGGGTGAGTTTTCCGTCAGAATAAGTCGAATGAATATGCAAATCAACACTTTTTCCGAATTCTTCATGCGGAATGCCCTTTAATAATTCAAAAATTGAAGAAAATTGCCTGTCCATACACATCATGTTAATATAAACATAGCTTTCGGGCGAAATTTGTTTAAGTGAGGCGAGATGGCGAAAAGAGATTTGACTTTTGTTAGCATGATTGAGATTTTTTTCAAAGGGATAAAATATTATTTCCTTAACTTTGAAAAATTCATGAAATACCTTGCTTTTCCTGTTTTCGGGCAGGTTGCAGGCATTACGATAATCTTCACTGCGGCTTATCTTTACACAATTTTGATTCCGAAACTTACCCAATCAGCACAAATTTTTGATAATATCCTTTTTGTGTTCCTGCTTTTGCTAGTTATCACACTTCCGGGGTTTTTTATCTTTTGCAAGGCGTTCTGGGATTACCTTGTGGCAATGGCCGCGCTTAATTCAATGGCGAGCTACATCATTGAATCAAACAACAAAATCGAAGACACAAGTATTGCGGACGGGCTCATAAAAAGCAGGTCATTTTCGTACGTATTTTTGCTTATTTTGCTTTCAATAATTTATATTATCGGCTCGTTCCCGCTTTTGTGGGTGATTATGGCGATAGGGTTTGTTTATTTGTCGCTGACGTTTCAGGCGTTCGCTCTTGAGGAGAATATTTCGCCTTTCGGGGCAATTTCATTGAGCGTGAGCCTGATTAAGCATAATTTTCTAAAAACCCTGTTTTTGCTTGCAGCTCTGGGGGTTTTTACGTACTGGCTGATTCCGTCTTTGATATGCTGGGGCGTGGAAGCAGGAAATTTGCTCGGATTTTTCAGCTATCCGGTTGAGCGTTTTGTTACAATGCTTCCTCTTGATGAGCTGAATGCAATGCTCACAGCGCACAACCTGCCTGAATTCAGAAGCGTTGAACTTTCAAAATTTATTACACTTTCTGTTGTTGCATTTATGGTAACAGCGTTTACGCTGCCGATAAGAAGTATTTGCTGCACAATGCTGTTTAAAGAGCTTCATTCCAGAAACTATGCAGGCAAAATCGCAGCAGAAAAGCTTGTCAAACGTGCAACGAAAAAAATAGCGGACAAGGACGGCGAATAGCGATGTTTATCTGCAAAAACTGTAAATCCGTTGACAAATTTGAGCTTATGTTCGCGCCCGGTTACAAAGGCGGAAAAAATTTTGAACGAAAATACAACGAAAACGGCGATATTGTCATCACTGTTGATGGTTATACGTTTGTTCCTGATTTGAATTTTATGAATCACCATGCTGTTTGCAGATATTGCGGGCAGATTTATATGTGGGATTATGACACGTCAAGATAGTGTTTCCGGTTTAATTTGCATTATATAATCCAACCGGGCACCACCTGTTGGGTATTAAAATTGCCCAAAATATCGCCAGGTCGGGTAATATATATTCTCCATTCAGCCCGCAATAATAACTTAACCAAATAAGTACTACAAGAATACAGGAGAATTTATGGCAACAGCAATTCAAGAAAAAAACGAAGTAGTAAGAGTTATTATAGTAGAAGACTACAAACTAACACGCGTGGGTCTGCGTTCAACTATCAATGAATTTGAAAATATAAGCGTTGTTGGTGAAGCTGAAGAAGCTCTATCAGGTATTGAACTGATTAAAAAGGAAACTCCTGACGTAGTTCTTATGGATTTGGGTCTTCCGAATATGAACGGAATCGAAGCAACCCAAAAAGTCAGAGAATGCTGCCCTGACACAAAAGTAGTTATTCTAACTTCCCACGACAGAGAAGAAGAGGTTATGGCAGCGCTGGGCTCGGGGGCAAACGCTTATTGTCTAAAAGATATTGACCCGAATACGCTGGCTGCTGTAATAAAAGATGTTTCAAAAGGTGCATGCTGGCTTGATCCGGCAATTGCCAAAGTAGCGTTGAATCTTTTCCCGAAACCTGAAAATACAAGCCTTTCTTCGGCAGTTGAGGTTTCTGACGCAAGAGCACAACTCACGGAAAGAGAATTCGAAGTTTTGAGGCTGTTAGTTAAAGGAAAAAGCAATACAGAAATCGCAAAAGAATTAATCGTCAGTGTTCATACCGCAAAAGCCCATGTTTGCAGCATTTTGCAGAAATTATGCGTGGATGACCGCGTTCAGGCGGCAGTCAAGGCGATAAAAGAAAATATTATCTAATAAAATCTGAAAGTGCCGGCAAGTCCGGCGCTTTTTTGTCCTTGAAATAGTGTATCCGGTCGGTTTCTTAGCTGCCGGATTTATACTATAATTATTTCGAATGATTAGCATGGAATAATTATGCTCTGCCTTAAATGCAAAAATGAAATAGACGAAAAGACCATCAGATGCACCTATTGCGGGACAAAAGTGCAGTCCGTATGCCCTGTCTGCAAAACAATCAACCCCATAGGCGCAGAATTTTGCTCTGGCTGCGGGCTCCAGCTGATTAAGTACTGCCCGAACTGCGACAAAGCCAATCTTCCATCCGCAAAAAACTGCCGTAAATGCGGTTTTGAATTTGAGGAAAACGTTGCGGGGCTTGTCACAAAGTGCAATGACGATATTGAAGTAGCAAAAGGGGCCCCTACGACGGTTTTAGATGAAGAACAAGTTTCTACCTTCCCAACTCCCGCCCCACAGGCAGTAGAAGAAAGTTTCACGCAGGAATCTGAAAACGAGCCCGAAAATATTGAAAATGAAGCGGTTTTTGTCGAAGAAATTCCGGAATTTGAAAATACGCCGGAGCCGGAAGAAGAATCCGAACCTGAATCCGAAGTTTCAGAAGAAAATATTGCAGAAAATGACACGGCTGAAAACCTTGAAGAACTTGCGGATGAACAGGAAGAACAAGAACAAAAAACAGAAGAACCCGAGCCCGAACAGGTCGATATAAAACTGGAAAATTACCCGGGAGCACCACTGCCTGAGGAAAACGAGGGCGAAGAAGAACAGGTTTTTGAGCAGGAAGACTGCAATCAGGATAGATGTAAAAATACTATCGTAAGAGCAATCGAAAGCAAAGAAAAGCTCGTAATCGGGCTTAGTGCAGATGAAGGCATGGGCAAATCAACGGTTTTGAAGTACGTTTTCAATGATTTGCTTTCAAAAAATTACAACTGGATGTGGGGTGAATGCAGCGCAAACTCGCAAATCAGCCCGTTCGGGATTTTTCAGGAAATGTTTTTGACATTTTTCAACTGTCCGAATTTCACAACAATGTCGCCCGATTTTGTCGGCACAATAAAAGAAGCACTGCGAAATTTCTTTACAGGATTCAATTCCGAAGAAATCGACGGGATTTTTAACTTTCTTTATCCTACGCGCCACGCAAAGTTCGAAGAAATTCTGAAAAACAAGCAAAACACTTTCAAACTTCTTGAAAAAACAATCCTCGAAATCGCGAAAAAGTCGAAATTGATTATTTCTATCGACGATTTTGATATGATTGACGGGGCATCATATGAATTTTTGGTTTATTTTATTGAAAACGGCGGACTTTCAGAGAATTTGAAGCTCATAATTGCCTACAAAGACAAACGAATTGCGCAGGGGTATTTTTATTCGGAAAAAATCGCTGAAAACCAGTATCAGGACGTGCGTTTGGGGCGTTTAACAAAAGAATATGCCAACAATCTGATAAAAATCTACTTGAACGGCACAAACCCGTTCCCTGACGAAATTTTTGCCCAAATTTACAACAATTCAAAAGGAAACAGCGCTTACATTGAACAGATTCTTGTGCTCCTGAACGAAAATGACGCATTTTATCAGGAAAACGGCGAGGCAAAATACAGAACCACTCCCATCGAGCTGGAAATGCCCCAAAATATCTACGATATCATCACAAAACGCCTTGAACACCTCGAAAAAAATTTTCCGATGGTCTTCAAAACTCTCTGCACTGCGGCAATCATGGGAAACAAGTTCAACATCGGACTACTTGAGCTTGTGATGAAAATAAACTCCGAAGATTTCAAAAATATCCTGACTTTGCTCGCAAATTCGGCATATATCAGCCAGTTTAACAATAATATGTTTATTTTCAAAAATACGCTGCTCTGGCGCATAATTTATGAAAAAGCCAAGCAAAGCGAGGATTTTGGCATGCTGAATGAAAAAATCTTCGACGCAATAAACCCGCTCATACTCTCGAGCAACGCGCTGAAAGCACTTATTGTCCAAAATCTTAACCAGAAACTGCTTGCGCTCGGAATCTGGACGGAAAATATAAAACTTTGTGCATATCTGGGCGACGAACACCTCTGGGTGCTTTCACAGAAGCAATCTTTGAAAATTGTTGAAGAAGTTACCCCGCAAAAAGGCGAGCTCATCATAAACAACATCTACGAAAGGATGGGCAAGCTGCTTTATTCGACAAAGCCTGCCGAAGCGATTGATTATCTTTCGTTTGCGCTCAACAGTGCCATAAAAATCTCAAATGTGCCAAAAACCATCGAACTTTCTGGCTATTTGTCAAAGAGTTGCTCGATTGTAGGCAACTATCACGGGGTAATCGAGGCGATTGATACGATTTTGAAGCTCGTTGAAAAGCCTGAATACCGGCTTGAATGCGCGATTTTAAAATACAAAAAGCTCAAAGCAATGTTTTCAATCGGAAACAGCGAAGAAATCTATAATCTCGCCAGCAATGAAATTATTCCGGTCATTGAGCAGGCAATTTCGCAGCTTATTCCCGCCAAAAACATTCCGATGGACATAATTTACGAAACCTGGCTCGAAACGAACCTGATTGTCGCAAACGCACTGAGTATTCAGGGAAATAACAAATGTTTTCAGGTTTTGAGCCTGATTGATGAGATTATTGCGAAAAATAACGTCGATAACAAAAATTATCTCAACAGAGTTGCGCTTGCAAAGGCGCTTGCGTACTCGATTCAGGGCGATGTGGAAAAATCTGCCGGTTTGCTTATCGAAGTTAACCAAAACACCGCACGCGAAATCGTCGAGCCCGAAATTATTTCCCAGTGGAACTTCATAAACATCCTTAACAAGCTCGTAGCAAAGGATTTTGACAATATTAAAGAGGACATGTACTCGGTTGTGACTTTTGCGAACAATTACAACGATGTTCTTGTGAAAAATCTCTTGAAAATCTTTCTGGGCAAGGTTCTTCAGGAGGAGGGCAGCCTTGCTAAGGCGCTGGAAATTTACAACGAGCAGGTTGCAGTGTTTGCCAGAGAAAAAATCGCAATTGGCGCGCTGCTTTGCTGGTATTTTATAGCGAAAATCACACTCGTAACCGACGGAAGCGACAAAGCGCTTGATATTGCGCAAAAAGCCCTCGAAGTCGCCAAAAACCCGAAAATTAACAACTACTATTTCATGGTTCTGTACAAACGCCTGATTGCGGAGATTTTCCTGATAAAAGGAGATTTGGAAGCGGCAAAAATGTATATTGAAAAGGCGCTGATGATTGTAAAAAGCTATGATATGAAGCTGCAAAAGGTGCTTTTGTACCAGCTTTACGCAAAATATCTGGAAGAAATGGTTACGAAAAAGCCTAAAAACAAGATAACCTACGCCGAAAACGCAATGAATACGTTCAAAAAGTCAATGAAAATGATTAAAACGCTCAATATCCCTGCAATCGAGAAAGATATTGAGCAAAATCAGGCGTCTTTCAGGGCTTTTTGTGCGCTGAACGGAATTCAGCTGTAGTTTTTGCTTTTTGATATAAAAATATGTTTATATTTTCGCCCAGTTTGTTAAGGCGAATCCATTTGCGACAGTTTCAGGAGGAAGCGCATTCCATTGGAATTTTCCTTCCGCAAAATCACAATAAATACTGGTCAAGCCTTCCTCATCAAATTTTCGGGCTATATTTGTCCAGCTCGCAAATCTTTCGCCTTGTTTACCATTAATTATAAAATCAATGGAATATTCGGGCTTGCCGTTTTCGTTATAGTGTGTTAAATCACCGGTTTTACCTTTATCTCTAAAGCCAATTTCATGCCTTTTCTGACCGTTATTAATTACAATTATTTCGTCCAGAGTTTCGCCGTCATGTGAATAATATTCATAATGGACGCCGTTTTTGGGGGTTGAGGTGATTTTGTAAGTTCCATTCTCAAGCCTTTCCATATTTTTGCCGAGTCTTTGGAAACCGTTTCTTTCTACGGACAATTTTATTCCTGCAAAAGCATCAAGCCTTGATGCCCAGGCTTCGTTTATCTCTTGCAGCTTTTGGCGTGCTGTAACGTCCATTTCAGATGTATATTTGTCTTGCAGCTCTTTTTGGGCTTTTTTTGCAGCCTCTTTTGCAGCCTTTTCTTCAGCTTCTTTGGCCGCTTTGGCTTCTGCCTCTTTAGCTGCTTTTTCTGCTGCTTCTTTTTGTGCCTTTGCTTCGGCTTCTTTAGCAGCTTTTGCGGCTTCATCTGCTTTATTTGCGGTTTCTGCCGCTTTGTTTAGATTATTTTCTGTTGCTCTGGCTGCATCAGCGGCAGTATTTGCTGTCTGTGCTGAATTTAGGGCAGCTGTTTGGTTCAACGCTGGAGCAGCATGTTCCGTTGTCTGTGCTGCGGATTTTGATGCGGCTTGTGCGGCTGTTTCAGCTGTTTGTGGTGTTAAATGCGGATTATGGGGTGTTTGAGCTGATTTATTTCCGATATTTTTAAATAAATTTCTGCCTTTGTATAAGCTAAACCCTAAAATACCAAGCCCGAGAAGCGCTGCGCCTATTTTATAGTAATTTGTGCTGTCCGCATCATTTTTTTCCGGCGCTGTTTGCGGCTGCGTAGTAAAATGAGGCTGTTTTGTATAGATACCAGTTATAA
>URHD01000089.1 GCA_900547585.1 uncultured bacterium
GGCTCGCTGATTACGGGATTTCTCGTGTTTCCGGGCTGGGTTTGTATGCATTTGTGGAATTTTGCCGGCTCTTTCTTTTACCAGCTGCCCAAAATGGAAATTTTTCACGGTATTTTGCTCTGGTGCATTACAGCTTTAAGCTTTTATGCACTTAACAAAAACGATTTAGGCATTTCTTTCGGCTCCGTATCGCCCGCAGAAGAAAGAATCAGAAGAATAATTGCGCAGGAGTCAAAAGAACTACTGCTACAGGACAAAGAACCTGAAGAAAAAGATAAATTAGTCAAATAAGCGTTACTTTAGGAGGAATTATGAAGAAATTGGCACTTTTGATGGCTTTGCTCATGTTGGGCTCCTTTGCCGCACCCGCAAAAGCCCTCACAATCACAGAAAAAGAGATGGGATACATATCCGTAAACACTTCTGCGTCAAAAGAAATGTCGCCTGACACAGCAAGGGTTTCTTTTTCAGTAGAAACAACGGCAAAAACCTCAAAAGCCGCTTCCGATCAGAATAAAGAAATTACAAACAAGCTCATCGGAGCCCTTAAACCCCTGATTGAAATTGATAAAAAAGATACAATCCAGACCAGCAATTTGAACCTGCGTCCTGACTACAGCTATGATAAAAACAAAAAAACGCTCACAGGTTATACAATGGTCAACACAATAACTGTCAAAACAAAGAAACTTGAGGCAGTACCCAAACTCATTGATACAGCCGTCGCCAATAAAGCCACAAATGTAAGCGAATTGAAATTCTATGTGGAAAATGAAAGTGATTACATAGGCAGATTGGTTCAAGAGGCAACAGCAAATGCAAAAATCATCTCAAAACTCACAGCAGAATCACTCGGTCAAAAAGTTACAGGGCTAAAAACCATAAATGTAAACTGGGGCCCTTCGTACGATGAAATTTCGCCCCGCATGTACAGTGCAAAAGCAAGTTCAGCCGCCGGAGCAGCAACTCCTGTTGAACCCGGAAAAGTAAAAATTCAGGCAAATGTCCACGCACAATTCTATGTAAAATAGTATGATTAAGCCAAAAGAAACACTGAAAAACATTGAACCTTACAGGGTTGAGTCTTATACTCAACCCTGTATAATGAAATTGGACGCAAACGAAAACTACCTCGGCCCCTCGCCCAGAGTAATGAAACGGCTTGAAAACATCAGCGTCAGGGAAATTGCGCAATATCCCCGCTATGGCGAGCTTATCAGCGTTCTTGCTTCAAAATATAATGTTCTGCCGCAAAATTTGCTTCTTACAAACGGCGCGGATGAGGCTCTTGACGCGATTATTCGCACATTTTTATCTTCAGAGGAAGCATTAATAACAGTTTCGCCCTCCATCAACATGCCGCGAATCTATACAGCCGCAGCCGGAGCGGAATACAGGGAAATTGAATATTCAAAAAAATGGGAATTCCCGCAGGAAGAATTTTTGCATGCAATTGATGAAAAAGTTAAAATAATCCTTTTTACAACCCCGAACGACCCGACCGGCGGGATTGTAACGGCTGAATTTATTGAAAAAACCGCAAAACTCCACCCTGAAAAGCTCATTGTCATCGTCGAATCCTTTGCTGTTTACGCAGGACAAAGCTATTCGGAGATATTTACCAGATATGATAATATTGCCGTTGTACGTTCGTTTTCAAAAGATTACGGGCTCGCAGGTTTGCGAATCGGCTGTATAATTTCAGGCAGAGCGAATATTTCTGCGATAAAAAAGGTTCTTTGCCCTTATACGGTCAACAGTGCCGCTGTAATCGCAGCAAAAGAGGCAATCTGCGACGAAAAATACCTGCAATTCCTCAAAGAGGAAAACGAAAAAGCGAAAAACTTTTTAAAAGAGGAGTTTACACGCATCGGCGGGGTTGTTTACCCGTCATACACAAACTTTTTGCTCGTCGATTTTAAAGAAAATGCGGAAAATGTCTATCAAAAGCTTGCACAAAAGGGCATTCGCGTAAAAAAATACGCCAAAGGCAAGCTCAAAAATCACCTCAGAATAACAATTCCATCTTTAAATGCAGCCAAAAACCTTATAAATGTGCTCTCGCCAGAAAACCTGTTCATTTTTGACCTTGAGGGCGTAATTGCAGATAACTGCCGAGGGCAAAACGGACGCGAGGAGGAGCTTCTGGTTTTTCCTGAAACTTTGAGCCGGCTGAATGGCGAAAAAGTGCTTTATTCAGGGCTTACACGGGAGAAAACAGGACGGTTTCTGGAAAAATACGGCTTGAAAGATGCGTTTTCAGGCATAGTTGCGGCTAATGACCCTGACGCTGACTCAAAAAATCCGGAAATGAGCGCAATTTTGCAGATAAAAAGCAGGATTTTTGCCAAAAACGTTTACTATTTAGGCGCTACGCCCGAAGATATGAAATGCGCAAAACGAGCCGGGGTTATTCCCATCGGAGTGCTTGCCCCGAAAGACAAATCCGACGGGCAAAAAGACCTGTTATACGTTTTCGGCGCAAAATTTGTCCTCAATGACATTAATCAGTTGCCCGATGCATTAAATACAATCAAACAGGAACAAATTTAACCCGCCTTGCGTCTTAAAAGGCATGAAAAAGGTTGAGAAGAAGAAAAGCCCCTCAAAGAGGAGCCTTTCAAAAACTTGTTTTTTAATGTGCTTAGTGCTGTGCAGCTTTGTTTTCCATAAATGTCGGAATTGCAATGAAGGCCAAGTACATTAACAAACCAAATGCGACTAAACTCAGAATTTCCATGATGCACCTTCTACTTTCTGCTTATTTATCTCTACATGTATATAATGCCCATTTTTTTTTATTTCTAACACTTTCAAGGTCTCATGTTAACAATTCTTTACAAAAATCAACCAAATAGAGTAGAAATTTTTAAAATATAATAGTGAGGATGAACAAAAAGATGAACAAAGAGCTTATAGAACAACTGTTTTCAGGAATGTGCTGTTCCGAATGCAAAAATGACTTTACGCAGGAAAGTTTTCGCGTAATGAGGCAGGAAAATGACCTGTTCGTGGTGCAGGTGACTTGCAGGCACTGCGGAAAATCTTTCGGAACCGCATTTTTCGGGCACTGTTCGGTAAATAAGAAAAACCTGAAAGACGGGGATTTAACCCTTGAAATTCAGGAGGGGCCTGCGCCGATTTCAGCAGATGATGTAATCGACGCACACAATTTCATAAAAAATCTGGAACACGACTGGCAAAAGTACATTCCGGAAGATTTGAGAAAATAAAAGGCGGCAAAAAGCCGTCTTTTTTATGTATTTTTATACTTTTACGTTCAAAACAGGAGAAGATGCGCTGCCGTCAAGCATTGCTTTTGCTGTTCTAAAGTTTCCAAGCTCTCTTTTCTGGAGGAAAGTAAGCTTTTCCGTCGGAGCACCGTTTAGCTTTTCCATATATTTTGAATAAGCCTCCGCAGCCTTATGAAGCTTTATTTCTACGGCTTTCTGGGGGATTGAAACTTTCGCAAAACTCATATTCATCAACTTACCTGCTTTCCTTTCAGACTTTCACTTATTGAGAAAAACAAATCTGATAAAAAAATTGCCTCTTTTGTTAAAATTTGTGTATTTATTGTAAAATGTAGTCAGAGAGGTGAATCGTGGATAGAAACGAACAACTTGAAAAAGCGAATAATTTGATTGCGCAAAAGGACTTTAATAGCGCAAAGGCTCTTTTGGAGGAACTTTCCGGAGAATACAAAAATGATGCGGAAATTTCAAAAAATCTGGGGCTGGCGAATGTAAATCTGAATCTTATGGACGAGGCAAAAGCTAATTTTGAAAACGTAATTGCCCAAAATCCGGAAGATGCTACATCGTACTATTATTTAGGCATAATTTATGAAACCCAAAACGATTTGCAGCGTTCAAAATCCGCTTATGAAAAAGTTATAACCCTGCGTGAAAATTATGAGGACGCATATAAAAATTTGTGCGTAATTTACTTAAAATTAAAAGAAAACGAAAACGCAGAAGCTGCGGCCCAAAAAGCTATTGAAATCGACCCGGAAAACTATCAGGGTTTTCATCTTCTGGCGACTGCGCTGACTGCACAAAAAAAATATGAAGAGGCGATTGACGCACTAAATAAAGGAATCGGGCTGAATCCGGAAAATGCGCTGATGTATAACAACCTCGGCTCCTGTTATCTGGGGTTGAACAGGCTTGATATGGCTGAAGGTGCATTTAACAAAGCTATTGAGCTTACTCCGGAAAATCCGACCTCGCATTACAATCTTGCGTCGGTTTTGCAGCTGAAAAACAGTTACGAAGAGGCTCTTGAGCATTATTACACAGCATACGAGCTTGAACCTACGCCGTTTTACCTTTCTGCAGCGGCTCTCGGTGCGATGTATGCGCAAAATTGGGAAAAAGCTATCAGTTTGTATCAAAAACTCGTTACTCTCCAGCCTGAAAAGCAGAATTTCCAGTACAATCTTGCTAATGCCTACATTCAGACAGGAAAATATCAAGATGCGATAATGATTCTTAAAACTCTGGTCACGATGAACCCGAAATCAGTACAAATGGCTTTAAAACTGGCAGATTGCTATCAAGCTGCGGGGGATATTGCTTCTGCGCAGGCTGTTCTGGCGAATATTATCAGGCTCGGCAAAGTTCCGGCGGATATTTATTACAGATACGCGATTCTTTGCATGAAATCAGGCGATATTGACAAGGCTGAAACGATTTTCAAAAAAGTTATCCAGCTTGAGCCGAATAATGCCTTTGCGCATAAGGATTTGGGCATAGTTTATCTGGCGCACAGGCTTTTTGATGAGGCTGAGGATGAATTCAGGATAGCCCTGGAGATTTCACCGGAAAGTACTTCAATAATCTTTGAATTTGCCAATTTTTATCACAACACAAGCAATTATGCTAAAGCTGAAGAAATGTATGCAAAAGCGCTTGCAAAACAGCCCGAGAATTCGGATATTTTGACCTTTGCGGGCTTAAATTTTGTTTCTATGAACAAAAATGATGAAGCGCAGAAACTATTGAGCAAAGCCCTCGAAAACGGTGCGCACAACGACACGGTTTTCTACAATCTGGGGCTGATTTTCTACCGCAAGGGTGAATTTGAGAACGCAAAACAGTTTCTGCTGGACGCATACAGCATTTATCAGGGGGCTGAAACCGCAAATCTTCTTGCGCTCACGTTTTTTGAGGTTAAAGAATACGAAAATGCAAAAAATATTGTAAACAAGCTCTTGAAAGACTATCCGGACAATGTTAATGTGCTTCTTCTTGCGGCAAAAATAGCCATAGAGCTTACGGATGCACAAAAGGCAGAAGAATATCTTGAAAAAATAATGAAAATCTTCCCAGATCAGCCCGAAGCAAAAAAATTATACAAAAAAATCAAAGGAGTTTAATAAAATGTACGAAGTAAAAGTAATAAGCTCGTTCTCCGCGGCTCATCATCTTTTAAACTACGAGGGCGAATGCGAAAACCAGCACGGACATAACTGGAAAGTTGAAGTATATGCAAAAGGCGATGTTCTGGACAAATCCAACATTCTCATTGATTTTAAGGTGCTAAAACGCGAGTTAAAGCGAGTTATTGATTACCTTGATCACAAAGATATTAACGAACTCCCCGAATTTGAAGGCATAAGCCCGAGCAGCGAGATGCTTTCGCAGTATATTTACAATGAAATGCGCAAAGAGTTTCCGCAGGTATCAAAAGTCGGAGTTTGGGAGAACGAAAACTCCTGTTCTATGTATTATGAGGAGTGGGAGTAGGCTATGAATCTTATACAAGCATTATTTATGGGATTGGTGCAGGGTTTGACCGAATTTTTGCCGGTTTCAAGCTCCGGACATCTGGTTTTGTCCTCCAGTTTATATAAATTCTTCACAAACAATGAGTTTCTGGTGAACAGCTCTGAAGAAGTGTTTTTTGACATTGTTCTTCACGTGGGAACTCTGCTTGCAGTGTTTTTATTCTTCAAAGAGGACATAATCAAGCTCATAAAGGCGTTTTTTAATGCTCTCAAAACCCGTGATTTTTCAGAGCCGGAGGCAAAATTGTCGTTATACATTCTTGGCGGTACAATTTTTACGGTTTTTGTCGCATTCCCGTTAAAAGGGATTTCAGAAAAGCTTATAAACCTGCCGTGGGTTGTGGGGATTTTCCTGTTTATCACAGGGGGGATTCTCTGGGCAGGGGAGTATGTTTCAGAACATGCAAAAGAAAAAAATGACAAAATGGACTGGAAAAAAGCAATTTTAATCGGTATTGCACAGGGTCTTGCTGCGCTGCCCGGCATTTCCCGTTCCGGTTCAACAATTTCAACAGGGATTTTCCTCGGGCTTGACCGTGTAACCTGCGCGAGATATTCATTTTTATTGAGTATACCGATAATTGTCGGAGCTTCAATATTTTATCCGGTTCTTGAGCTTGATTTTCACGAAATCCTTGCTTACAACTGGTTTTCCATTGCCGCAGGGTTTGTGGTTTCGTTCATTTCCGGATATTTTTGCATTAAATATTTTCTGAAATTTTTATCAAAACACTCGATGAAAGTTTTTTCATATTACTGCTGGGTTGTTGGCGCAGCGATGTTTGTATTTTTCAAATTCTTCTAAATTTTAAGGAGGGTAAATTGAAAAAGGTCGATGAAAGATGGAAAATTTGCTGTTTTTGTAAATATATCAAAGCTTGCGATGTTGGCAGGGGCAGAATACAAAATATCGGCAACAATCTCCACGCAATCAACGAAATCGGCTGCTTTGACTATGAAATATACAAAAAACAGTCCGAGGGTAATCAGCTCGGGCTGTTTTAAGTTTGTTTTTGATTAAATAACCGTTTTTTATTATTTTGCCTCATATTCGGCGTTAGTAAAGCCTGCAATGAAAGCTGATTCGTCAATTGCACCCTCTGCATCAACATCAAATTCAATGCCCGCAAGCACAATTTTTAGTGCAGAAAGTTCAGTACCGGAGATTTTTCCATCGCCGTCCGTGTCGAATTTATCGAATGAATTATTTGCTTTCAGTTGTTGAATTTTTTCCAGCTCAGCTCCGCTTTTTTGCTGAAAATTTGATGTAATGCCTGATGTAATTGCACTGATAGCTTCTGTCATAATATCTCTCCTCTTAGTTTAGTTTTGCATGAAATCTCTTATATTTATATAAAAAATATATACTCACAAAAATTGCTAAAAATATAAAATTAATGATAACAAAACTTAATAAAAGGTAAAAAATTAAGTCTTGACAATGTTCTTCGGTTTTCATAAGATAATAAAAGACGACAATGGGGCGTC
>URHD01000090.1 GCA_900547585.1 uncultured bacterium
TATTTACGGGCAGATAGAAAAAAGATTAGGTTAAAAAAATGGAAACTCTTGTTTACAAAAGACCGGAATGCTTGAAAAAGGACGGAAAATTCACTTTCTGTCCGGGGTGCGGGCATGGCGTGGTTTTGAGGATAATTGCAGAGCTTATTGACGAGTTTAACCTGCAAAGCGATACAATTGCGATTTCGTCGGTCGGATGCTCTATTTTTCTGGAAAAATTTTATGATTTAGACGTCGCAGGCGCCTCCCACGGGCGTTCTCCCTGCGTTGCAACCGGAATTAAGCGCTCGCTTCCCGACAAATTCGTTTTTACCTATCAAGGCGACGGCGATGCTTTGACAATCGGCTTTAACGAAACAATCCATACGGCTTCGCGTGGCGAAAAAATCACCACAATCTGTATAAATAACACAAATTTCGGCATGACAGGCGGTCAGGCAAGCGCGACAACCCTTGTCGGACAGGTTACAAAAACCACACCCACAGGCAGAAACCCCGAATACGCAGGATATCCGATTCATGCAGCAGAAATGGTTGCAAAATGCGATGGCGCGGCTTTTGTCGCCCGCGCGTCAATCTGCTCGCCCGCGTCAATCAAAAAAACAAAAGAAATCCTCAGAAAAGCTTTTGAAATGCAGATTAAAGGCATTGGTTACAGCTTTGTTGAAGTTCTAGCAGCATGCCCGACGAACTGGGGAATGAATGCGGTCGATTCTATGAAACATATTAAAGATGATATTGAAAAAGTCCACCCGACTGGCATTTTCAAAGATATTACGCAAACGGAGGCTCGCTGATGGACACAAGTATTATAATTTCCGGATACGGCGGTCAGGGCTTGTTGTTTGCGGGTTCGCTTTTGTGCCATGCAGCCATGATTGAGGGAAAACAGACTACATGGATTCCGTCATATGGTGCTGAAATGCGCGGGGGGTCGGCTAACTGCTCGGTTCATATTTCAGATGATGAGGTTTCGTCGCCGATTGTGAATATGTCGGATGTTGTTTTTGCGCTGAACCAGCCATCCGAGGACAAGTTTGAAAAACGTGTAAAACCGGGCGGATTGTTCATTGTGAACTCGTCAATGGCGAAAATTGAGCCACACAGAAAAGACATTGAATACCTTTTCATCCCAATGAACGAAATTGCCTCGCAAAAGCCGGAGCCTGTGTTCATAAACGTTATGGCAGTAGGGGCTTTTGTCCAAAAAAGCGGTATTTTGCATATGGAATCAGTTAAAGAAGCATTAAAATCTATGATTACCGGCAAAAAAGCCCATCTTTTGGACGCAAATATTGCCTCTCTGGGGTACGGAGCGGAATTTGTTAAGGAAACTGTAAAGGTCTAAATAAATATGATTAATGAAACGGTTGATTATATTAAGAAAAAAATAGGTTCTTTTGTGCCGGAAATCGGCGTAATTTTGGGCTCAGGGCTGGGCGAATTTGCAAATGATTACGTCGGGGTGCGCGTTCCTTATTCAAAAATACCCGGATTTGAAAATTCTACTGTTGTCGGACACAAAGGCGAGCTCGTTTTTGCCGAAGTAGAGGGCAAAAACACGGTCATGATGCAGGGCAGATTCCATTATTACGAAGGGTATCACATCAGCCGCATTGTTTATCCGGTAAAAATAATGAAAAAACTGGGCGTAAACACCCTGATTATCACAAATGCAGCCGGCGGTGTAAACAAAAAATACAACTCAGGCGAACTTATGCTGATAAAAGACCATATAAACTTAATGGGTGTAAACCCGCTTATAGGTGAAAATGACGCCACTTTAGGCGTGAGATTTCCGGATATGAGCGAAGTTTATAAAAAAGATTTGATAAAGCTTGCACAAAACAAAGCTGATGAGCTGGGAATCGTCCTAAACAAAGGCGTTTACGCAGCAATGAGCGGCCCGAGCTATGAAACACCGGCAGAAATCAACATGCTTCGAAAAATGGGCGCAGATGCGGTCGGGATGTCCACAGTTCCGGAGGCGCTTGTCGCAAACTATTGCGGAATGGACGTCCTCGGAATAAGCTGCATAACCAATTCCGCAGCCGGCGTTCATCCGAGCAGGCTTTCGCATGTTGAAGTTGTAGAAAACGCCAACAAAGCAAAAGGCAGCTTCAAATCACTTCTTGCTGAAATTATCAAGGGTTTGTGATTATTTAATCTTTTTCAAGGACGAAATAAAGTTGAAATGTTCAACATCTCCGTCAACTTTTGTTAAAAATACCTGCGCATCCTCTTCACCTGTTTCCAGAGGCGGTATTTGAGCAAGTTCGGCAGCATAGTAATTGCTGTCATTTCTGCTGCTCAAGGAAACGCGGTTTGCGAGGCTGTTCAGTGATATGTTTCTCAAAAATCCCGCAAAACCTTTGTTTCTGCTGCTGAATTTTGTATAAATTCTAAGGGTTGCATCCCTGCTCTCGAGGTCAAAACGCCCGATAATGAACGAGCTCAGCTGCGGCGCAGAGGATTTTATCATTATTTTTTCAACAACATTATCTTTTATCGCCAAATCGCCGATGATTTTGTCGAAATTGCCCTCGGGAATGTTCACCATATCAACGATTGCAGACGGGCTAATCATCGCCATAGGATTTCTGAAAAGCGCTGCGAATTTCAATACATATTCCACAAGTCCAACCTTGCCGATTGTACCGTTTTTTATGATGAATTTCATTGAACCGTTGAGTTTTAACGAGTCATCGGTATTTAGCTCAAGAATACCGCTGGCTTTGCCGGAGATTTCTTTTTTCAATGCAAGAAGCGTCGTAGCTATCAGGTCGGAATTTATGTCTTTTACACCAAGTTTTACACTGTATTTGTGGTTTTTGAGGTCACAATGGACTTTACAGGAAGAATGCCCCTGCGCAAAGTCAAATCTGTTGGAATTAACCTGAAAAACGCCGTTTTTATCAAGGGACATTTTCGCATCAAGATTTCCGAACTCAATCTCCTTGTAAAATCCTTTAAGAACCTTCAAAGAGCCTTTTTCAACAATCAAAAGACCGGTATCAAAGGTATAAGCGTCGTCATTCTCCTCATCGACAGCAGTTACGAGCGTTTCAGATTTAACCGGAGGCGTTGTGACAGCATCGGTATTTTGTTTGTTGAAAGAATTCAAAATTCTGTCTATATCTACATTGTCAACCGTCAGATTTATATCCTTTACGACAATCGGAAAAAGCATTTCATTTTTAATTGTGCCGTCAAATTTATAATCCGAGCGTTTAAACTTGCCCTCTGCGTTCATGGTAAGAGAATTTCCCTTTGCAACAAAGCTTCCTTTTTTAATAGAAAGTCTTTGCGACGGGATTCTCACGCCCTCTGCCCTCAAATCACCATCAAGAACAGGGACTTTGCCGGTGTTTACAAATTGCAGATTTCCAGAGATTTTTCCTTTTTTAAACATTTTTTGCCCGATAAGAACGTTCAAGAACTCGCTCGGGAGCGGATTTGGTATTTCAAAACCCAGATTTTTAATGACTGGAACTTCAGCCAATTCCATTTTACCCTTTACAGTCAGAATCGGCTTGATTTTTGAACCTTTATTAATGTCCTGGGCAATGTAGTAGTTGATTGACTTGATATCAAGGTCGGCTCCATCAAGATAAATATCAGCTTTCAGTGCTCTGTCATAAGTTACCGGGCTTATGGAAGCACCGCCGATGAGAATATCTTTGCCTTTTTCAATTTTTGTCATCCAGCTTATATCAATTTTATTGTTTATTGATTTTATAATCATTTTTGCAGGCGCATCGCCCGTAAGCTCCATGGGATAACCCACAGCCTTTGAAAGGTATGCTGTCGTGAATTCCTTTGTTGTGTTGCCTGTTGCTTCAAGGTATGTATTGCAGGTTTTCATATAATCTTTGATTGAACCGAAAGCCTCGATATGATTGGTTTTGCTCTTTCCGTACCAGCCCTTAAAATCATTTATAAATATTTCATTTGTGGTAATTTTTATGTTTCCGTTGGTAAGATTAACCGGAATATCGTTGAGTGGAGTAACTTTAAGGAAGATTTTGTTCAAATCTATCCGCCCGTTCATCCCCTCATTAGTGAGATTTACATAAAAATTGAAAGTACCCGAAATATCCTTGAAAAATGCAAGCATATCGCTTCCGTTGGGGATTACAAGGTTTGAATTCAAAAGGTTTACGGCGCTTTTTACGTCAAAATCTCTGGCTTTTACAGTCAAATCAAAGTTGTTTTTCTGGTCAGAAACCGCGTCCAGATAGATTTTTGAACGGTTTACAGTAAGCAGCGCATTATCAAATATGAGTTTTTTGTCTTTTATGCAGATTCTGTCCAAATCAGTGAAAGAAATTCGGACATTTTCTTTTCCTTTTTTGATATTTGCGAGCATACTCAGTTTTACTTTTTTAGGCTCTCTTTTGTCGGAAATAAGTATATTTCCCGCAAGCACATCAGCGCTAATATCTTCGTATTTGTAAACAATATGGCACTTTTTCAGATAAAAAAGCCCGTTCAGCCATTCCACGGTGAAATCGCTCTTTTGCGCCTCCTGTTCCTGTTTTGGAACCAGCGTCTCAAGCCCGTTCACATCAGCAAAAATATAATCGGTGCCCGCTTTTTTCAAAATTATGGTTTTGTCGAAAATTTTTGCAAAAGAAAGAATTAGTTCGGCATTTTTTATAGAAAAAATTTCTTTTTTATCTTTTGAGATGGAAATTTCGTCCGCGCGCATTTCAATTTCCGGCGAAAAAGAAGTCTTTAAAACCGGTTTTTGGACAACCAGCTCGACACCCGACTTTTCCCTTGCAAAATCTTTTACAAAATCAAGGACTTTTTCATTAGAAACAACCCAGGGCAAGGCTTTTAAGTATAAGAATAAAGCCAAAGCCGCCAGCAGCGCCGCAAATGACGCCAAAACCGCCGTAATCTTCATCGCTTTCAACAATTTCTCATCCAACATAGAAAATTTTTCTCCGAATTTCCGTTGTGTTTACTTTTTAGTTGTTATTCCGAACTTATCGTCAATTTCGCTGTAAGGAGCGCAGTCCTATTTAATATTCTGCACCGCCAGCACAACTTTTTCCACCGCTTCGTCGGGTGTCATTTTTAAAACTTCGCCTGTTTCGCGAATTTTGAACTCAACAAGCCCCTCATCAACGGTTTTCCCCGCGGTAATCCTGAACGGGAACCCGATGAGCTCGGAATCTTTGAATTTTACGCCCGCACGTTCGTCGCGGTCGTCAATAACAGCTTCCACGCCTTTTTCCAGAAGTTTATTGTAAATTTCTCCTGCGATTTTCATCTGTTTTTCTTCTCCGATGTTCACAGGAACAACATCAACATGATATGGCGCAATCGCAAGCGGCCATTTGATTCCGTATTCATCGTGATGACGTTCGACTGCGGCTGCAGCGGTTCTTGAAATTCCGATTCCGTAGCAACCCATTATGAACGGGCGCTCTTTGCCGTTTTCGTCGGTGAAAACAGCGTTCATTTTTTCAGAATATTTTGTGCCGAGCTGAAAAATGTTTCCAACCTCAATACCTTTTGTGACAAAGAGCGGTTCGCCGCAATCAGGACATTTTTCGCCTTTTTCAACAAGTCTGATGTCCGCAAAAATAATATCGTTGCCCAAATCCTCAAGATTTACGCCGACAAAGTGCCTGTCGGTTTCGTTTGCGCCGATTACGAAGTTTTTCATCTCTTTTGCGGTCAAATCAGCAACAACCTGAATCTTTTCACCCTCATAATCTGCGGGAATTTTGACGTTTTCAATGCCCATAGGGCCGACAAAGCCTTTGCTTGCGCCAAAAATGTCCGCAAGTTCAGCAGGTGCGGCGCTTCTGATTTCGTTTGCACCAACAGCGTTCATAACCTTGGTTTCTTCAAAAGTTTTGTCCGCTCTGATAAGCGCCATGACCGGTTTTTTGTCCGCAATGTAAATCATTGATTTCAAAATGACGGTTGCAGGCACATTTAGGAATTTTTCAAGCTCCTCAATCGAGGTTGTGTCAGGAGTATCGACTTTTTTCAGTTCGGTAAAACCGAATTTTGCTCCGTCAACTTCAGCCGGCTCAAGCACGGAAACTGCGTGATTTGCATTCGCTGCATAGCCGCAGGATTTGTTTTTGCAGAAGAAAACATCGTTTTCGCCGGCATTATTTTCAGTATCGTCGATTAAAACCATATATTCATGCGAAACTGCACCGCCGATTGCGCCTGAATCGGACTGAACAGCCTTTGTTTCCAGCCCGCAGCGCTCGAAAATTTTGTAATAAGCGTCCGCCATGATTTTGTAGGATTTTTCAAGCCCTTCCTGCGTAGCGTCGAAGCTGTATGCGTCTTTCATGATGAATTCGCGGCCTCTTAAAAGCCCGTATCTGGGGCGGACTTCGTCGCGGAACTTGGATTGGATTTGATAAAGGTTCACGGGGAGCTGTTTGTAGGATTTTATGCCCTCTCTGGCAACGAAAGTGATAACTTCTTCGTGCGTGGGACCGAGGCACATTCCTCTGTCGTGGCGGTCTTTGAGGCGCATGAGTTCTTTGCCGTAAACATCCCAGCGGCCGGATTCTTTCCAGAGTTCTTCGGGTTGAACGAACGGCATAAGCATTTCCTGCGCTCCTGATGCGTCCATTTCTTCTCTGGTGATTTTTTCGACTTTTTTCAGAACCCTCCACATCAAAGGGAGATAATTATATACACCCGAGGTGAGTTTTCTTATAAATCCGGCTCTGACAAGCAATTTATGGCTCATAACCTCTGCGTCAGAGGGAAAATCGCGCAAAGTCTGGACGAACATTTTCGACATTCTCATAATATAAAATCCTCATTTTCAAATTTTTTAGCTGGTTGACCTGCTTCGCAGGGCATTTGACGTTGTCATTCCGGGTTCTACCCGGAATCTCCGGCAATGCCGGTCATTGTCTTTAATACAATTTAATATTATCACAAAAAAACTTGATAATAATCTTTCAGCAATCTACAATACATTATCAACACAGCA
>URHD01000091.1 GCA_900547585.1 uncultured bacterium
GAAGTAATATGGAGCAAAAAATGAAAATAAACGCAATAAATTCGTATAAAAAAGCGTCAAATACATCTTTTGGAGAGATTCATCCAGCTTATATTGCAAAAATGAGCGAAAGGCTGGGCAATGTGCAGCGTGATGTTGTTGACTTGAAAGAAAAAGCTGATGAAGCGAAAAAAAGAGAAGAATTGATTATAAAACAAAACCGTAATATTCTGCATTCTCTTGCTATTTTGGGTAATATGGTGGCACACCAGGATGACTATGATGTGAATGAAAAATGTCGCAAGGCAAATCGCATTATTGAGTTGTCTAAAGAATATTTATGATTTTTAACAATCCGTTTTCCCGCTGGTTGTCAAATTAAGCTGCTCTTTTATCTCCTGCACCTCGTAGGTAAGCCTGTTGAGCTGGCATTTTACAGGGTCGGGCATTCTGTTGTGCATTAGCTGGCCGTCAACCATTACACGCTGGTGAACAACGCGTCCGGGTATGCCTACAACAGTACAATCTGCCGGAACATCGTCAACCACCACCGAACCTGCCCCGATTCTGGAATTTTTGCCTATTGTCAGGTTTCCGAGGACTTTTGCGCCTGCTCCGACAATAACATTGTCTTCGAGCGTAGGATGGCGCTTTCCGTGTTCTTTTCCTGTTCCTCCGAGCGTTACGCCCTGATAAAGAAGCACATCATCGCCTATAAATGTTGTTTCGCCTATTACAACACCCATTCCGTGATCAATAAAAAATCTTCGCCCGATTCTTGCGCCTGGATGGATTTCTATGCCCGTAAAAATCCTGCTCCAATAAGAAATCAACCGCGGAATGACCGGAATTCCCCAGTATCTCAGCTTATGCGCAATTCTATGCGCAATCAATGCATGCAGCCCCGGATAACATAAAAAAACTTCGACAATATTATTTGCCGCAGGGTCTTTTTCGTAAATTGTTTTTATATCCTCTTTAATTTGCGCAATTGCACGTTTTAGTAACATTTTTTCTCCTGTTATGGACGCATTTTTAATCTAGTCAAATAATTTTGTAGATAAATATCGTTCGCCGTAATCTGTTATTACTGTGACTATTTTTTTTCCTTTATTTTCGGGGCGTTTTGCTATCCTGATTGCGCCGCTGACGTTGGCTCCCGAGGAAATTCCACAAAGCACGCCTTCTTTTCTTGCCAACAGCTTTGCCGTTTCAATTGATTCAAGCTCTTCTGCCGTTATTATTTCGTCAATGACGCTCATATCAAGGTTTTTGGGTATGAAATTTGCTCCAATGCCCTGAATCCCGTGCGGGCCTGCTTTTCCCTCTGATACAAGCGGGCTGTCTTTGGGTTCGATTGCAATGATTTTTATATTAGGATTAAGCTCTTTTAGGCGTTTTCCAACTCCTGAAATCGTGCCGCCGGTGCCGAAAGATGCAACAAAAATGTCTATATTCCCGTGGGTATCTGCCCAAATTTCTTCAGCTGTTGTCAAAATGTGGGATTTTGGGTTGTCGGGGTTGCTGAATTGAGCCGGAACAAAGCTGCTTTCGTATTTTTCAGCAAGTTCAAGAGCCATATCCACAGCGCCTTTCATGCCTGCTTCTTTTGGCGTCAAAACAAGCTCAGCTCCGTAGCCCTGAAGCATTTTTCTTCGCTCAATACTCATACTTTCAGGCATTGTCAGGATTATTTTGTATCCTTTAACAGCACAAACAAGAGCCAGCCCGATTCCTGTATTTCCGCTTGTTGGCTCTATTATAACCGTGTTTTTGTCGATTTTTCCGAGCTTTTCTGCTTCTTCAATCATTTTCAAGGCTGCGCGGTCTTTTATTGAATGCGCAGGGTTGAAAAATTCGAGCTTCAGGTAAATTTCAGCTTCACTGTCATTAATTTTGTTCAGTTTTACCATCGGGGTTTTCCCGATTAGCTCCAATATATTGCCGTAAATATCAGGCATTTTTAAGCTCCATGAATTTTCGTTTTCCTGATTGCAGGATTTGTGATTTTTCTGATGGTTTTACAATAAAAGCCGTGTCGTTGATTTTTTCATTATCAATTTTTACACCGCCTCCGGCAATTAGCCTCTTGGCTTCCCCCTTGCTGGCAACAAATCCCAACTCAAGGAGCAAATCAAGAATATTCGTTTCAGTTTTCAGTGCAAACGACGGAATATCCTCCGGAATCCCTTTGTTTTGAACAACATTTACAAATTCGTCCTGCGCTTTTTTCGTTTCTTCGTCGCTGTGGTATTCATTTGTTATTGTGTAAGCCAGCTGCATTTTTATGTCGCGCGGATTTTCTGTTTTTAAACGTTCTTCAATTTTTTTCAGCTCTTCATCTGAAATATCAGTCAAAAGTGTAAAGTATTTCATAATCAACGTGTCCGGAATTGACATTAGCTTTCCGTACATGTCTTTTGCACTGTCAGTCAGGGAAATGCAGTGTTCGGGGTAGGTTTTAGACATTTTAACAAGCCCGTCCGTGCCTTCAATCAGCGGTAAAAGCATAACCATCTGAGGATTTGGCTTGCCGTAAGCGGTTTGAATCTCTCTTCCGAGCAGAACATTGAACCTCTGGTCAGTTCCGCCCAGCTCAATGTCCGCATCAATCGCAACCGAGTCATAGGCCTGCATAAGCGGGTAGAAAAATTCGTGAATTGAAATGGGTTTTCCGTCTGCGTAGCGTTTTGCAAAGTCGTCACGGGTCATCATCTGGGCAACTGTGACATTTGACGCGAGTTTTAGCAAATCTGTAAGCTGCATCGGGTGGAGCCAGTCGGCATTGTTTACTACTTCGGCTTTTGAGGTGTCAAGAACTTTTGACATCTGTTCAAAATATGTTTTCGCGTTTTCCTCGACCTGTTCTTTGGTTAATGCAGGGCGAGTTTCTGATTTTCCTGACGGATCGCCTACCATTGCGGTTGCTCCGCCGACAAGAAGTACGATTGTGTGCCCGAGCTCCTGAAATCTTTTGAGTTTTTTCATAACAACAGTATGTCCTAGGTGCAAATCAGGGCGGGTCGGATCCATACCGAGTTTTACGCGGATGGGTTTGCCGGATTCGGCTGATTTTTGAAGTTTTATAGCCAGTTCATTAACTCCGCCCGGCAAAAGTTCGGCGCCTCTTGAGATTTCCTGTGCCTGTTTAATAAATTCTTCTTTTAGTATAAATTTTTCTTCCATTATTCTTTCCTTTTTTAATTTTTGTTTTCATTGTAGCAAAAAATAGAATATGAATCATGTTTGAGGGGATTTTGAAGAATAATTTCAACCGGTGCGGCTCTGAATCAAATTCAGAGCACAATTTTTGTAAGTTTTTTCTCACACGGTATCTAGCTTCCTAACATCATACCAGCAGCTGTAGCAATCTTTCTGTGTCTTTATCACCTCTGCCGGAAAGATTAACTACAATAATGTCATTTTTTGAGGTTTTCGGCATAAGTTTTTCAAGATAAGCA
Organism: uncultured bacterium; assembly: GCA_900547585.1. GTDB lineage: Bacteria > Cyanobacteriota > Vampirovibrionia > Gastranaerophilales > Gastranaerophilaceae > Spyradomonas. Next base: position 3,441 of record URHD01000091.1, read on the forward strand.
ACAGCATGCGCAGATTCAATTGCCGGAATAATACCTTCCTGTCTTGAAAGCCTTGCAAACGCCTGAACAGCTTCATCATCTGTAATCGGCTCATATTTCGCTTTTCCCGTATCATGCAAATAACAATGTTCCGGCCCGCACCCCGGATAATCCAGCCCTGCTGAAATAGAATAAGATTCGCCCACGTTTCCGTCTTTGTCGCACAAGACATACTGGCGTTTTCCATGAAGAATCATCTTTTTGCCCCTGGCAAGGCTTGCCGCAGTTTTTCCTGTTTCAACTCCCTCACCTGCGGCCTCAATTCCGATTAAATTTACCTCGGGATTGTCCATAAATGCATGAAATGCCCCGATTGCGTTGCTCCCTCCTCCAATACAGGCAAGAACGTAATCAGGAAGCCTTCCTTCTTTTTCAATACACTGGTGTTTTATTTCGTTGCCAATCACCGACTGGAAAAATCTCACAATTTTCGGGTAAGGATGAGGCCCGACTGCCGAACCTAGTATGTAAAACACTTCATCGCAATGCCGAATCCAGTAATCTATTGCTGCGTCGCACGCGTCAGAGAGCGTTTTTGTGCCTGTATCAACTGAATGAACTTTTGCACCGAGAAGTTTCATTCTTTCAACGTTTAAATGCTGGCGAATTATGTCTTTTTCGCCCATAAATACTTCGCATTCAAGCCCGAGCAAAGTTGCAGCAGTCGCCGAAGCAACTCCATGCTGTCCTGCGCCGGTTTCAGCAATAACTTTTTTTGCGCACATTCTTTTGGCGAGCAGGGCCTGTCCGATTACATTATTTATTTTGTGAGCGCCTGTGTGGTTCAGGTCTTCTCTTTTTAGATAAATTTTTCCTTTTCCGTAATATTTTGTCAAATTTTTTGCATAATACAAAGGCGTTGGCCTGCCAGAATAGTCTTTTAGCAGGTCATAAACTTCTTTTAAAAATTCCTCGTCAGCTTTTGCTTTTTCAAATTCATCATTGAGGCGGTTCAGAACTTTTTTGAAGACTTCCGGAACAAAAGCACCGCCAAATTCCCCGAAAAACCCCTCTTTATCGGGAAGATTGTATTTTAAACCCTTTACGAACATAGTTTTCTCCTTTGTACAACACTATTTTAACAAAAAAGGCAAAAAAAGAGAGCTTATTAAAAGCTCTCTTTCTAAAATTGTTTTTAACAAAAACTAGTTATTGTTATTATCTGTCAATCTAACTTTTGTTCTTAAACCTTTACCTGACAAATCAGCTTTTCCTTCATGTGACAACCAGCCGATACCCATATTTACGAAGTTTTCGCTAAGATCTAATTCTTTTTGAATTTTAGATATAGTTGCTTCACTATTTTTTTGATCTGCTAAAAATTCGTAAACTTTTCCAGCTGCTTCGCCAATGTAATAATTCATTCTTAATCTCCTTCTGTTCTTGTTCCTAAATGAATAATTTGATACTATTATTTATAGTATAAATTTTGACATTTGTAAACGGAGTTGAAGATGAATCATACAAAGAGAGGATTTTGTCACAAGTACGGAAATAATGTTGATACGGATGTAATTATTCCGGCCAGATACCTCAATACTTCCGACGAAAAAGAACTTGCTTCACATTGCATGGAGGATATTGATAAATCGTTTGCCAATCGTGTAAATGGAGGAGATGTTATTGTTGCGGGAGAAAATTTTGGCTGCGGAAGTTCCCGTGAACATGCACCGATTGCTATAAAAGCCAGCGGAATTTCTCTGGTGATAGCGAAAAGCTTTGCGAGGATATTTTTTAGAAATTCAATTAACATCGGGCTGCCGATTCTTGAACATCCTGCGCTTTCTGATGACGCAGAGGATGGCGATGAATTTGAATTTGATTTATCCACGGGAATAGTAAAAAATCTTACAAAGAATAAAGAATATCAGTGCGCAAAATTTCCACTGGCAATTCAGGAATTGATTTCAAAAGGCGGCTTGATTAACTATACAAAAAATAAACTCGGAGTGTAAAATGACAAATTATAAAATTTCAGTTTTAGGCGGCGACGGCACAGGGCCTGAGGTTATTGCGGAAGGCGTTAAGGTATTAAATGCTGTTGGTAAAAAATTCGGTATAAATTTTGATTTTGAATACGGATTAATCGGCGGCAGTGCCTACGATGCGCATAAAACCCCGCTTCCCGACGAAACTATTGCGCTTGCAAAGGCTTCTGATGCTGTTTATCTGGGGGCTGTCGGTGATTGGAAGTATGATTCGCTTTCTCCAGAAGTTCGGCCGGAAAAGGCGCTTCTCGGGATAAGAAAAGCGTTGAATTTATTCGCAAATCTGCGTCCTGCAATAGTTTTTGATGAACTGGTCTGCTCGTCGCCTTTAAAACCCGAAATTGTTCAGAGCGTCGATATAATGATTGTCAGGGAGCTTACCGGTGATGTTTATTTTGGCGAACCCAGAGGAATTGAAACGCAAAACGGGCAAAAAATCGGTTTCAATAACATGATTTATTCAGAAAATGAAATCCGCCGCATCGCTCATGTTGCTTTTAAAACTGCAATGAAACGTTCAAAAAAACTCTGTTCTGTTGATAAGGCTAATGTGCTTGATGTTTCGCGTTTATGGCGTGAAATTTTTATTGAAATTTCAAAAGATTACCCCGAAGTTGAACTTTCGCACATGTACGTTGATAATGCGGCAATGCAGCTTATTAGGAACCCGAAGCAGTTTGATGTGATTGCAACGGGCAATATTTTCGGTGATATTTTGTCCGATGAAGCATCAATGCTGCCCGGTTCACTCGGTCTTTTACCCAGCGCAAGCCTTTCTGAAACGAATTTGGGCATGTATGAGCCGATTCACGGTTCGGCACCCGATTTAAAAGGTAAAAATATAGTAAATCCTATTGCAACGATTCTCTCAGGCTCCATGATGTTAAAATACAGTTTTTCTCTCGAAGAAGAAGCAAAATCAATCGAAAATGCGGTGAAATCAGTTCTAAAATCCGGATACAGAACAGAGGATATTTATTCGGAGGGCATGCTAAAAATTTCGACTTCTCAAATGGGCGATTTGGTTGCAAAATCAGTACTTGCGGCGGATTTCTAGTTCTTTAGAATTAGTTATAAGGTTAAGATTACACTTATAATTCAAAAATTAAATTATCCTTTCGGGCGGTGAAATCGTCTGAAAAATTGCTTATCATGTAAATGGCAAGTGAATCCACACCGGGCACGTTTTTCGGGGTTGCTGAAGAAAAAAATTTTTGGTCCGGTCTAAAAGTAGATTGGCTTGCCGCTTTTTTATGCAAATTTAATCAAAATTTGCAAATATCAGAATCAGGAAGAAAACAAATTTTAAAAAGTTGACGCGTCTTATATCCCAAAGTGTATCGTTTTTGAGTAGTACTAAATCGTAATAAATATTTATGGCTAAATAAATGATGAAAA
>URHD01000092.1 GCA_900547585.1 uncultured bacterium
TATCCATAGAAACAATATCAATCAGGTCAATAACCTTTGTCAGCGGGCCGTAGAGAACACCGTTTGTTTCGAGATAAATTTTTGAATCAACAAGAGGAAGAAATTCTTTCAAAAACTCGTAATGCAAAAGCGGTTCTCCACCCGTAAGGCTGATAGAATGGATGGATTTTAAAGGAAATTCGTTGATTTTTTTCTCGAGCTTTTCAGGAGTGTAAATTTCTCCGCCCGAAAACTCCGTATCGCAATAATCGCAAAGCAGATTGCACCCGCAAAACCGGACAAAAACCTGCCTGCACCCAATATAGAGCCCCTCACCCTGAATTGAATCAAAAATTTCGTTTATTGCTGCTTCAGCCATTTTTTAAATTCTCCCTGATGTTATGATTTGAAAGCTTTTTGAGTTTTTCGTACAGTTCTTTTTCTTCTTTGGAAATATCCTTTGGCATTTCGATTCTAACAGTGACAATCTGGTCGCCTTTTTTGCCGCCCTGCTCCAATCCCTCGCCGGAAAGCCTGAATTTTTGTCCGGAAGTCGTTCCTGCCGGTATTTTCATAGAAACATGAGATTTTAATGTAGGAACATCAATATTCGCGCCGAGTGCTGCCTCATAAGGGGTTATAGGTATCTCGCAGGAGGTATTCAGGCCGTCAATTTTCAAAAATGAATGCTCTTCAATCTCAATTTTAAGAAACAAATCCCCGTTTTTGCCGCCGTTGCAGCCTTTATTGCCTTCGCTTGCAATCCTGATTTTTGAACCGTTTTTAACACCGGCAGGAATCTTCACATTCAGCTTTTTGTGAATTGAAATCTCGCCGGAACCTTTGCACATAGGGCATTTTGCGCCGTTAATGAACTTTCTGCCCTCGCATTTCGGGCACATTTCCGTATGAAGAACATTGATTGTCCTGTGTGCGCCGTTAATTGCTTCGTCGATTTTTATTGAAACATTCAGGTTAATATCCCTGCCGTTAGAGGGTTTGCAGTTCTTTTTCTTTTCATGATTGTCATCATCAGGAAAAAGTCCGTCAAGAATCGTGTTAAAAACGCTTGAAAACGACTGTTTATCTTCCCTAGAAGGGGCTTTTGGGGTTTCTTTTGTTGTTTTTTCCTCTTTTGCGGTGTGAGTGTAAGCCTGTCGTGCCTGAGCGCGTTTTGCCTGCGAGGCTTCGGCTCTTTTTCTTGCAAAACCCTTTATTTCGTCGTATTGTTTGCGTTTGTTTTCATCCAGCAAAAACTCGTAGGCTTCTGTGATTTCTTTGAACTCTTTTATGCTTTCGGGCGTGTTGTTGTTTACGTCAGGATGGCAGGCGCGGGCTTTTTTTCTGTAAGCCGACTTGATTTTTATCACATCTGCTTCAAAAGTGATACCCAGAATTTTATATAAGTCTTTTTCTAAATATTCTTTCACGCGGCGTTCCTTTTAACGCTATTTTAATGTTATTTTTTTGATTTTCAAATTTTTGAAAAAATTTGCGCCAAATTTTCTACATCTGAAAAAGCTAAATCGGCTCTTATTGAGATTCTAACTCTTGCAGTGTTTTGCGCAACCGTCGGATGGCGGATGGGCAGGAGGAAAAATCCGTTTTTTAAAAGTTCTTTGCTAAAAGCCTCCGCAGCTTCGTTTTCGCCGAGAATTACCGGAATTATATAGCTGTCGCCGATTGTTTTAAGGTTTGCATCCTTGATTTTAGCCCTCAAAAAGTCAGAAATCGCAAAAAGATGAGCCCTTGCGCCGGGAAATGCAGGAAAAACCTCTTTTGTTACAAAATAAGAAAATTGAACGTTAATTTCCGGTAGCGCAGTGGAAAAAATCAGCGGGCGCGCCTTATTCACAAGATATTCAATCAAAACCCCGTCACCGGCACAAAAAGCCCCCATTGAGCCGGCAGCTTTACCGAAAGTTCCGATGATTAAGTCGATTTTCTCCTTAAATTTTTCTGAAAGCCCGAGCCCCGTTTCGCCGTAAACGCCGAAAGCGTGCGCTTCATCAACAACAAGGATTGCGTCGTATTTTTCCTTGAGCTCAATTAATTTTTCAAAATCAGCCCTGTCGCCGTCCATGCTAAAGAGGGATTCCGTGATTATTATTGCATTTTGGGCTGATTCGCGATGTTTTTTCAGCAATAAATCCAGATGGTCATAATCAAGATGCTTAAACCTGTGGAGCTCGGCACCGGAAAGCCTTATGCCGTCGATTATGCTTGCGTGGTTGAGCTTGTCGCAAAAAACTGCGTCTTTTTTCGACAAAAGTCCGGACATTATCCCGACATTCGCATGATATCCGCTGTTAAAAAGCAGTGCCGCATCTTTGTTATAAATTTTTGCAAGAAAATCCTCAAACTCTGCATAAATTTCGTCGTTTCCGGTCAAAAGCCGTGAGGAGGTGGAGCCCAGCGAGTAATTTGCCGCTTTTAAAAATTTCGCCCTTATTTTTTCGTCCGCAGCAATCCCGAGATAGTCATTTGAAGAAAGGTTAAGATATTTTTTCCCGTTCAGGTACAAAAATTTCCCCTCTTTTTTCACGGGCCGCAGCGTTCTGTAGAGGTGTTGTGATTTTAATTCGATTAGCGCAGTTTCGTAGTTCATGATTAATATTTTAGCGCAAGCACTTCAAATTTGAAAAAAATATGCTAATATGGGTATATGAGTGATGCAATTTCTTCAATTTCAGCAGCAACAACAGAGCAAACACAGGCAATGCTCTCGATTTTGATGCAAAAGTCGCAACAGCAGCTTCAAGGACAGGTAGCAATGGAGCTTATTCAAAGTGCAGTCCAAACCGGAGCGGAGTTTCAAGACCCCTCGACGGTTACACCAGCACAGCTCCAGTCGCCGATTGATTTGAGAATATAATCAAATCCAATTCCCCGAAACTCGCTTTGTCAGGGCGCAATTTTCATTGCACCCGTAATTTTGTATGTTTATTCCCCGACAGCCGGAGTTTCCTGCGGTGTTTTGTCTTTTGATTTGCGCTTAAAGAACAGGATTTTTCTTTCTTTTTCGGGTTTTTCCACATCTTGTTTATCAGAAACCGTTTTCATTCCATCTTTTTGCGTTTCTTCAACCGGATCAGGCAAAGTGCTTGCAAAAGCTGTTGCATTATCGATTTGCGACTGTTCAGCAAGCCATTTGAACGACTTGACAAGAGTAAGCGGCTTTGTTGTGTCGCCTCTCAGCACTACCTGAAATTTCGTCGCATTTGCGTCAGAATACCCGTACAATTCAGGAATCGCTTTCATTTCTTCCTCTGTAATAGATTCACAGAAGAGGAAAAAGGCTTTTGCTGCCAGAACATTCATTCCCGGCGTGTTTTTTATAAGGTTAACAGGGTTAATGTAAGCCAGCGGCCCGAGCATGTCCGAAACCTGCGAAGCAAGGCGCCCGCGGAGCTTCATATCAGCCTCGTTGGTCAACAAATTCATATTTCCTGCAATATGAATGCTCAAAACCTTGCCCTGTGAGGTTATTGTATCAATTGCAGCAATACCGTCTTTGAAATTCAACACACCGCTCAAAACATCGTAACGGGAGGTTTCAATACTGGTTATTGAGTTGATAACCTGCCCGATGGTTGTTTTGAAAAACTCGGATTCCCGGATGTTTTCGGCAAGAATCAGGTTTTCGATTTTGCCAAAAGGCCCGAGCTGACCGTTTTTAATATTAAATGTAACTTTTCCTTTCAAAGATTTCATCTGCTCAACCTGTGTCGCACCTCGAAGAGCAATATCCGTCGTAAACGACGCTGTGCCGGTAAGTGTGTCTTTCATATTGGCAAGTTTTAGCAATGCGTCCTCAACATCAAGCCCTGTACCGTTGACTTTCACGCCAAGAGCACCGTTGAGAAGATTTGTTGTAATGTTGCCGGTGATATTTCCTCCAAAAGTCGAGGTTCTGAGATTATTCAGGAAAAACACGTTATTGCGCAGCGCAATATCTCCCGTTGTATTCGTTAAAACAATAGGATTAGCAAGGATTCTGCGCATATTTATTGCGCCTGAACGCACAAAAACAGGAATATCCGCCGCAGGAGCAGAAGAAGCCGCACCGGGAACCGGCGGCGCAAGTTTTGTAGCAGCATCCGCAACTTTCATCATTTTCTCAACATCAATCAGCGAGGAGTTTACGTTTAAATCATAAACCTGAACATTTTTTGACGGATTCAGGTCGATATTTGCTCTCAGGTTCAAATCAGAACCGTTCAAAAGCAGGTTGCTGACGCTCACGCCGAGTTCCTTGCCCCTGAAATCAAGATAAGCCTCCTGCATTGCCAGGAAAAGGTCGGAAATACGCAGATCACTAACCCTGAAATGCCCTCTCATTCTCGGAGAAGCAGCTTTTCCGAACAAAAACAGCCCGCCATCCACTCTCATGCCTGAATCCTTGAATGCGCAGATTTTTGCGTTAAAAGGATGCGGTATCATAATCCGGAAAAGGTTAATGAAAGGTTCTTTTGTGTCCAGAGCGGTAATTGTGCCGGATATTGAAGCAATTTCTTTTGTGTGAGCCATGTTCACATCAAAATCATTAGAAAAGGCGCTTGGAGTGGATTTTACAAAAAGCCCTGTATCAAAAACACGCAGCCTGTCGCCTTTAAAGTCGGCTCTCGCCTGAAGAATGCTCTGTTTTCCAGAAAGCGGAGCAAGCTCAACCGGCGTAAAGTAGTTTGAACCATCCGCCATAATCTGCAAAGCCATAGTTTGCTTTTTGTCATTGCCTTTGATTTGGGCTTTTAGAGGAATTGCACCGTTTGAAGCGAGAAAAGGCGCAGCCTCCTTGCCGGCAAGTTGTTTTAAATCAGCCGCAGCCAACTTTCCATCCGCAAAAAAGCTTATCAACGGGCTTGTTGTGTATTGAGCAACCTGCCCCGAAGCAATAATCGACGAAGAATCGTTCAAATTAATCGTAACCGGGTTCAATATTATGTTTATATTATCCAAATTCACGCTCAAAGAGGGCACGCTGAGCACTGATTTTTGCTGCGGTAGAAGAAGTTTAAAATCCCTATTTGTAATACGTCCGAGCGTGGATTTTGAATCAGCACTGAACTCTGCCACAAGATTCTTGTTTGTAACAGCGAGTAGATTTGTGCGCTCTTTCACAGCGAGGTTATTCAGCACAATTTTTGCCGAAGAAACAGCTTTCTTAATTTTCCCCGTAACACTGGCATTGAGCGCAACAGTACCAGAATATAAATTGTAATTTTTTTTCAAATCCGCAGGTGCAAAAGCGGCAAAAAGCCCGGGAATCGGGATATTTTCAGAGCTTATGTTTACTCCCGTAACCGAATCCTCCTCGATTTTTCCCGAAATTTTAAGCCCGGCGCCGTTAATAAGCGCCTTTGTATCTTTGATATTAAGCATATTGTTGTCAAAAAGGAAATTGGCATTAACGTCAGAAATCACAAGCCCTGTTTTGTTATTTGCAATCCCGCCTTCTCTAACTATAATGCTTCCGTTTGATTTAATTTTTTTCAAATTCGTTTTAATATTAGCATTCGCAAGAATATACCCGTGCCCTTTTAAATCACCCATTTCATTTTTAATATGCAGAGTGTCCAGAAAAGCTTTTGCGAGTATAATCACGTCGTTAAAGTAAATTTCCCGGGATTTCAAAGCCATATCAACAGAGGGGTTATGCCCGTAGTTAAATTTGCCCAGTGCCTGAAAATGTTGATTTTTCGTGACGTAAAGGTTCGTATCGGTTTCAACGTTTGTACCTGAAAACTTGAACTTTGCATAACATTCGGGCAGCTGGTACCCTGAAAGGTTCATCGTCGTTTTTTCAATGTCCAAAAATCCGTTTAGTTTCACCAAATCACCACTTTTGCGAATTTTAAGCTTTGCATTTACATCTGATTTTAAGTCGTAATCACGATATATCAAAACCGGGTTCACAAAAGGGATTTCAACCCTTTGAACTTCATCATCCTCCTCATCTTTCGGCGCTGCAGGAGGAATAAATGTATTTATATCAAGGTTCGCAACGATATTTGTCCTCTCATCACTCAGAATTTTCGCTTCGGTTTTGAACTTTGCAACTTTTCCGTTAAAATAGCCCAAAGCCAGCTCATCACCCGATAATGTGAGCGAATGACCTGATTTTTCATCATTTATGACCGCTTTATAGTCGTGAATTTTGATGTTCGGCACTTTTATTCTGATTATCGACGGGTCAAAAGGCAGGGGCTCAGGAGCTGTCGCGACTTTACCGATATCATTTTTCTGTTCGTTCAAAATATTTTCAACAAGTCTTACCACCTTAAACTGCTCGCCGTTAGCGATATCAAGGTTAATCCGGGGCGATTGGATATCAATTTCCGGAACTTTTACCGTCAATAGCAGCAAAGACGGCAAAGCCACATGCCCTCTGGCTGATTCTGCACTGAACAAAACCGACCCGTCAGGGAGTTTTACGGTGATTTTGCCTGTTTTTATTCCTACTCCGAGTGCAGGAGTGGTTATGAGTTTGGGATTTTGGATATCAACATCCAGATGCGCCTGTTCTCTGGCGATTTTCTCTATTTCTGGTTTAAAAACCTCCAAATCAACCGCCCGCGGCAGATAGAACAAAAATGCCATATATACACAAAAAATCGCAATAAGCGACAACAATCCGAATATTTTCCAAAATCTTTTCATATTTCCTCAACAAATCTAGTTAATTTTAATAAGATTATACCCCCTGTACGCGGATTTTTACAAGATTTTTTTAATTGTTAAATTATGTAAAT
>URHD01000093.1 GCA_900547585.1 uncultured bacterium
CTGCTTTTGACGACCGGACGAAATCCATCTGAATATTATTTTGTCGAAAAAAAATTAAAAGACAAAAATCTCACTTACCACTCGCCTGATGTATTGATTACCAACAATGGGGGTGACAAATTCTACAAAAAAGACGGCAGATGGGTAAAAGACGATTCTAAAAGCTCACAAATCCAAAAATATGCAACAAACTGGGATTCTCAAAAATTAAAAACTTCTCTGGCTTCCATAATAAAACGTACGAATCCGTCTGCATATCTGGTTGAGGCTCCGGTGAACGCTGATTATTATTGTTATGAGCAGGATTCTCTTGAAACTGTACTAAATAGAGATAATAACCCCCAAAAACGTAATTATGCCTCATTTGAGGGAGATTATGCGGGCATGATAGAAGTGGCTTTTTCAAAATACCTGAACACAGCGAAAATCAAAGATGAAACAGTTGAAATGATTAAAAATGCAGGTGTTGGCGCAACAGTTGAGTATTATGAAAATGATAAACACACATGGCTACCTCAATACAAGCAGGACGGCAGCTATGAAATTGCTCCGTCAACAAAACTTATATTAACTGCGGTTGTTAATGGCAAAAAGCTTTCAAAACTCTTCGACACAAGAGAAGAAATAAAAAATATTATCAAAAATGACACAAACGATTTGGTTATTGCAGCAGGTGACGAATCCAATGATGAAGAAATGCTTAATCCGTTGAATTATCTGGAGCTTTATAACGTGAAAATTGACAAAAATTCACGGATGGAAGATGTCTTAAGCAATCCTGAGGTTCTTTCTGCATTGAAAAAGCTCCCGTTTGCTGCAATTATAACATCAAACAGCCCTAATCTGGACCATTTAAGAAAAATGGGAGAAATTCTTGATCAGAAAGGAATTCACAAGATTTATTGCGCAAAAAACAACAGGGCTGAGTTTTTGAGCAAAATCCAGAAAGCGATGTACAACTATTCTCAGGAAAACGACGAATATTCTTTTGGCATGGGCAATGAAATTTTTAATGCCCTGCTGGAGGGTGGTGTTTTATGGTCGTAAAGCTGCCTTTTGAGATGGAATTTATCCTCTGCCTTACTTACAGATGCAATTTGTGCTGCTCAATGTGTACGCAGTATGGAGAAGGGTTTAAAAATGACGCGCCTGTTGAAATGCCTGTTAAAGAGTGGCTTTCATTTTTTAATTCGATTGCTGATGTTGAACCAAAACCTAAATTGCTCTTAATGGGCGGAGAACCTTTATTGTATCCTGATTTTGATGTGCTTTTGCGCGAAGCCCGGAATTTTGGTTTTAGTGTGCAAATTGTTACTAACGGATTGCTTTTGGACAAGCATATTAAAGCTTTTTCTGATTTTAAAGAGTTGACAATAACGCTGAGCATCGATGGGCTGGGAGAAACTCATAATCGTATAAGAAATATGCACGGGCTTTTTGATAAAGTTATCAATAATATGAAATCTATCCAGAAATCCTGCCCTGATGTAAAAATCAACATAAACAGCGTAATTTTGCCGGATAATGTTGATGAACTTCCGGAATTTCTTGAATTTATGATGGAAAATCGAATAAATATCGTTACTTTGCAGCATTTGCAATTTTCCAGTGCGGCACTGAATGAGCTTACGAAGAAAGAATGGATGGAGCGTCTGGGGAAAAGCTACGGCGGCGGACTTATTCCGAATAAAAAGTATTTGATTGATGAAAATTATGTTGAAAAAATTAAAACCTCTTTTGAAAAAATGAAATACAGCGGTGCTAAGAATGCTTTTATGTTCCCCGCGCTTGAAGAGGAAGAACTCAAGAATTATTATCTGGATATAGACCTTGATAAAATCAGACCGGGCAGAATCTGCACGACCCCCTGGATGAATCCTACTATCCATCCGGATGGAAAGGTTTCTAACTGCATTGGCAATATCATCGGAAACATAAAAGAACAGAGTTTTTGGGATTTGTGGAACAATGAAACAGCAAACTCCCTCAGAGCGTCGCTTATGGAGCATGGAAAATTCACAATCTGCTCAAAATGCTGCAACTTTTATAAGAGTAATTTTATCTGCGCCAAAGACGGGGTTTTGCGCCTTAAAGATAAGCTGCTTCGCCTGCCGAATGAAATAAATTATGTAAAATCCTCTAAAAACGGTGCTTTTGTGCTTGATAAAAATGTAAAAACTACTGACGGAACCATCCCTGTTGTTCCGGTTGAAATTTTTAGCAGGGAAATGTTTGATATCATAAATCAAAATGAAACAATAATCGCAGAATTTAAAGATATTTAATAATTTAGGAGATGTAAAATGAAAATTAACAAAATCAATTCATTTACCCAGAAGAAAACAAGAGAAAATTCCTCCAGAGCAAATCAGGATTTAACAAGCTTCGGAGCAGCAGAAAACAAGGCTACTTCGCCGGTTCATTCGACAAAGGCTGCTGCAGCTATTAAAAGCAATTTTCTTTCAGGTGTGTCGTTCAAGGGCTATACTGAAACAATTGTGCATGGGAAAGTTGGTACAGCCGGCGCTATAGCTATTGTGTCCGACCCCAAAGAGGCAGGTTCTGCAAGTTTTTCACCCTATAGTACAACTAAAGAGTTAATAGGAAAACGCCCGGGCAGCTTTGCTAATTCCAGCATAGAAGAAACGGGCTCAAATAACGGATACATCACGGATAGAATATATTTTGCCGATCCTGAGGAGGTTGTGAATGAACAAACCAAACGCGATCATGATTATATAGTGTACGACAACCGTCCTCACTACCCACGCCTTGAAAAAGTGAAAGAAAATTATGAGAAAGTCGGTCAAAATGCAAGAAATTACGGACAGGACTTCAAAACTATTGCTGAATACTACATAAGAAGAGAAAAAGCCGATAGAAAAGAGCTGCATAAGCTAAAAGAAGAGCTGAAATCTTTTGCTCCCGAGTATGAAGAATCTTTGAGCTACAAAAAAATGCTCGATGAGAAAGAAGAAATGTTCCCATGGAAAGTTGACGCAGTCAAAAGAGACAGAGAAAAATCTGATTATTTTTATTCATTAAATTCAAAAAAATACGAAGATCTCAATCAAAAAATAGGATATTACGAGCTTCGGATTGAAGATTCTAAAAACCAGCAGAGAAAAGCCGTAGAAGCTTATAAAATCTTTGATGAAGTTGGACTGATGATGTTTGACAGGGATAAAATGCGCAATACTCTAAATTACACAGCATCAAATATCTCCGGAACAAAAAGTCATATCGAAAATACAGAAAAAAATCTTGTTGAGATGAAAGAAAAAGCAGAAGAAACCAGAGAAAAACTCAAAATTGCTAAAGAATGGAAAAATCTGCAGGTGAAAAATCTGAACAAGGAAAAAGAAAATCTTGCGTCTTTAGAACGCAAGAACGGATGGTATTATAGTGAAATAGATAATAGCAAAAAAGAAATTGCAGAATTGAATAATGATATTAATAAATTCAATGATAAAATCTTGCGCCTTGCTGACAGATTAATCAAATTGGAGGCGTCAATAAAAGCCTCTGAAGATAATATCCGCTCCTGCCGTGAGTATATAGAAAAAGCGACTGCTGAACTGCCGGTTCTACAAAGAGAATTTGACAAAAAATGCAGCGAAATCTGGTCTTACTGGCCGAAAATGGAAGAATTTTATCGCAACAACATTGAAGAATGGCAGTATTAGAAGCTAAATATTATAAAATAAAGCCAAAAGATTGCCTGAAACTGGATTTCGGGCAGTCTTTTGAAATGCTGGAAAATCTCCTGGGCAAAGAAACGCTCGAAGCTGCAATGAATGTTGAAAAGCCTTTTCCCTCGCCGGTTTCCGCTGAAAACGATACAAACTGGTGCAAAACGCTTAAAATTATCAGCATAAATCCGAGATTGGCAAAGACTTTCTGGGGGATTGTAAAATATGCGCTTACTTTTCCGGAAAAAGGCGTTCATATTATGCCCCTGTGGGAAACGGGCGACAGGGGAAGCCTTTATGTCCAGAACTCGTGGAATTTGAACGGTGAATTTTTTGATAAAGACCTTGAAAAGCTTGGATTTTCGACCTCAGAAGAACAGTTGAAACTTGTTATTAATGTTTTGCATGCGCTCGGGAAGGTCGTTTGTTTTGATGCGCTGCCGCATGTGGATAATTTTTCCCAAATCTCGCTTTTGAACCCGTCATTTTTTGAGTGGGCAGAGCTTAATCCGGAAAAAACAGCCCAGCTTCTCCCTCCCGAAGTGGATTTTAATACTATAAGCAAAAAGGTCGAAAAAGTGATTATAAAAGCGGCAAATGCTCCGGAAAATTTCTTTGAGCTGGAGGAAAAAACGCGTGAGGACATCCTTTTTCCGAAAAACTCCGATAGAACGCAAAAACGTATCGGGCTGATGGAAGAAATTCGAAAATCAGGCTTTGAACCACTTCCCGTAACCGAGCATGCGCCATGCCGTCCGGTTTTTTTCAAAAAAATGGAAACTGACGGCGAAAAAAACTGGGCGGTTTTTGACGTTAAAAACAGAACCGGTGCAGCAAAGGTTTTCGGGTGCATAACTCCTTATAAATGGTACAAAATTGATGAAAACGGCTTTCCTTTGACAGATTGTAAAGAAAGTGAGCTCTGGCGCTATTTTATTGAGAAAATTAACCTTTTTCAGCAGGAATATAATTTCGATTTTCTCAGAGCGGACATGGCGCACAATCAGATTTCCCATTCTCATGCAAATCCCGTTAAAAATACTGACGAAAGTGAAGAAATGTGGGCGGTTTTGAAATCCGAAATACAAAAAACAAAGCCCTATTTTGCTGTTCTTGCCGAGGCTTTTTACAACACTTATTATATCGACGGAATAAAGGACATGATTAACAAAAAGGCGGATATCGTGCTCGGAAATATGAATTTTATGTTTCTAAACGAGAATTTTGTTAATCTTGTGGACGATTTTGTGAATCCGTTTCGTGAGAATTTCCCGTTTTCGCCCTGCCTGTGCACATTTTCTAATGATGGCGATTTGCCGGAACATGCAAAATATTTTCAATCGGAAGAAGCGAACGAGCTTCGCTTTTTCATCTCAATGTTTTTTAATCTGCCGTCATATACGGGCATGGGCTACGAAACAAAGACCCTTAAACCCTCAAAATATGAGGAATTTTCGCACGAATTTGTAAAATATCAAAAAAATCCCTTCCTCTGGGGTGAAAATGAAGAACTTTTTGAGGCTGTTTCGGATATAAGGGATTTGTATTGGAAATATAGCCCGGTGATTGATTCTGACCGGTTGAAACTGCTGGAACGCCCCACTGACAGGGTTTTAATCTGGGGGTATGAAGCAAAAAATAAGCCCGAAATCCTATGTATAGCCAACATGGATAACGAAATTACGAATATCCCGGTAAAATTTGCATCAGCCGAAAATCGGACTGCACGGCTGGTTTACACAAATTCCCGTTATGAAGAAATCCCTGAAACACTTGAATTTTCCGATGGAAAATCCCTTGTGCAGAATATTTATATTGGCGAATGTGCAGTTTATGAGTTTGTTTAGGTGGCAAAAAATTTTCTGTCCGGGTTTTTACCAATTATGAAAATTCAACCGTTATTTTCAGCACAAATATACAGTTCATTCGGTGCAGAATCCGTGAAAAATAGGGATTCTTTCAATAATTACGCGCTAAAAACCGGCGATGAAATCCCTTTTGTAGGAAAAGTTGCTGCAGAACCTCTCGTTTTTAATATAAAAACCAAATCTTATGAAAAATGCCTGCTTTTGTACCAGAATGACGAAAAGGACGGTTCTTTAAGGCTTGTGAAGAACGAACCGGAGAAACTCAGGCAATTAAGCAGGTTTTATGCCCAAAATCCTCAAATCCGACGGGAAATTGCCGATTCCAGCTTCACGATTTCCGATGAAACAATGCGGGAAATTAGCAGAACCAGCCCATCCGCAGCTGAAATCATCAAAAAAACAGGCATTGCACAGATTGTATACACAACCCTGAAAAAGCCGGAGGAGGTAAATCGCCTCAGGGAGCTGGGTTATCGGAAAATCGATGACGGTGCTGATATAATTTGTATTCAAAATTTCATTGTTAATCAGAAAAATTATAAAGATGCGTTCAAAATCGTTTCTGCGCCGCTTATGAGGGCGCTTCATGAAAACGGGGAGAAAAATATTGTCCAAAAAGCGATTGCCTTTGGCGAGGACAGCTATTCTCCGGTAAATTTGTACCTTTATTTCGGGTTTAAGCCCTTGTCGGTTGATATGCAGAGTTTAGAAAACTGCAAAATTCAGACCCAAAAGGGCATGAGAATTGACCCCAAGCTCCCTGTTGTCATGTATCTCCCCGAAGATGCAATTTTGTATAAGCTGCTTGAGCGGATTCCGTACAAGATGGACGGTTTTTACCGCAAAAAAGAATGTCCGAGAAAAGTTCGTGATAAGGAACACTCTGCCGCCCGCCCCGCTAATGGCG
>URHD01000094.1 GCA_900547585.1 uncultured bacterium
GATAATTTCAAAATCATTAAAATTAATTTGCGGATGATTTGATTTTATCATTTCTATTGTAGAAATTTTAATCCAGTTGTATATTTCTTGGTTATTAACCGGAGCGGAATTCATATCAATGAAAATCCAATCACATTTATCTGATATATCTTTGTATTCATTATGTATTTTTTCTTTGAAATATCTTATAAAGGTTGTTTTGCCGCTCCCCGCATTCCCAATCAATAACATCAAAGAATAATTAACATCATTATTAATATGGGCTTCTATCTTTTCTATTAACTCTTTTGGTTTATCTGTAGATATAAGAGTTGTATTATTATTGCTGGGTAAATTAATTTTTTTTATTTCTCTATAAATTGGTTCAATATGTTGTTCTCTTTTTGCTGATGGAACATAAGCATTGCGTACAATTTCTGTTCTATCTGCTTCTGTTTTGGGATCAAAGATATTACTATTTTCAAAAACTAAAGTAGCACCATAAGTATTCGATACTAATTCTGCATCTTGGACTCTTTTTCCACCTAACTCAGAAACAGGAGTATTAAAAATCGCCTTTCCTTTAGACAAAATGTATGGCTCATCAGCTGTTCTTTTTACTTTTTCTTTGCTGCAAAAAATCAATAATTCATTGTATTTTTCGTTTTCAGTATAGAAGTCTTCAAATGATAACTTAAGTTCAGGTTCAGCACAGTCTGAATATCCACACCAGGTTTCTTTACCATTACTCACTATTATTTTGTTGCATATAGTTATTTTATGCGGAAATTTAGAGTTGATTATACTTGCGTACATTTGTGCTTCAGCAAAAGCTATATCTATTTCTTCATCAGGAGACTTTACTTCAATTACTAAGAGAGGTAAGCCCCTTAACACTATTAAATAGTCCGGTCTATATACTTTTTGCTGCTTGCCTTTATTTATTGTATAAGCCTTTAAAGCTGGTTTAGTTTTAATATCAGAGTTTTTAAAACCTAACCCCTGAGGAGATTCACTAGTTAAAAGTTTATATATAAATTTTTGTTCAACATCACTTTCATTTTCCAAATCTTGAAGCTGACAATATATAGTCATACTTTTAATAACTCCATTCTAAAGTTAAAAACACATATTCTTACATGATATCACTTATGAATTATTATTACAAATGATCCAATATATTGAAATCAGTTAAAATAGAATTCTTACTTTATTGGTTAAAAAAATAAAACTACAGTAAGATGCAAAGCTATTCAATATAGAAAATTAATACTGGCGTTTATGACTGGTTCTTGCACACCTTAGTCCTCTTAGAAAAAACCGGTTTTATTGTATCACATATCGGCAAAAAGGGGTTTATGTATTTTTATTAAGAGATTGAGCGTTTAATGCTGTTTTTTCACACCCCAGTTGACTAGATTTTAGGCATATGCATTAATATATATAATTTATGGCTTGCCGAATATTTTTTGGTAATATACAGGTGAAAAAATGAATAAAAACGATACTTTTCCGGATTCGGCAGATTGGGACGACGGGTGTAATATGTTAATTTCGGAATTAAGAGAGAAAAATGTTAAAAAGATAGCGTTGGTAGGTATAAGGGATTACATTTTTGAAACATTTCTTGCACAGGCGTTTTGGAAGGCGGGTATTGCAACAATAGTTCCGGAATTCAAAGCCAGAGAAGAGATTAAAGAATGTGAAAATGGTGATGATTTGCGTCCGTTTTTAGCGAGATATTCAAAACTCGGCGCGCAGGCTGTAATCTGTGAAAATTCTGATGTTCTTGATGCTGCGTGTAAGTGTGGGATTTGTGCTCAAATGGTCAGATTAGACAAATAAAAAGGATTATTTGAGAGATTTGAGCGGAAAGCACTTTTAATCTGTAATATTGAATTTGAATGGTAGCTTTTGTCTGTAACAAAAATTAAAAATTACCGCAAAGAATTTCTTTCGATTAGGCGGTTTTTCCTCAGTCTAAGAAGGACATAGAAAAGATGTATTTATGTAGTAAAATAACTATATTAAATAGGTTTTTTACAAATGATAAACGACATGACAAAAGGCGCACCACTGAAATTGCTGCTGCTTTTCTCAGTGCCGCTCTTGATAGGTAATATATTTCAACAGTTATACAACATAGCTGATATTGTGATAGTAGGCAGAACGCTCGGTATGAACGCACTTGCGGCGGTAGGTGCAACTTCACCTGTGTTCTTTTTTCTGATGTTCGTAGTTGTGGGGCTTACGAACGGCTTTGCGGTCATAACCGGACAGCGTTTCGGAGCTAAAGACCCTGTTGGTGTAAGGCGTTCTGTGACTGTTTCGACGGTTTTAAGCAGTATTTTTACCATTGTTTTTTCTGTTTTGCTGGGTCTTTTTATGAATGTTATTCTGGACTGGATGAATGTTCCGCGTGAGATATACAAAGACGCTTTCTGGTACATTCAAATAGTCGTAGCCGGCTTAATCAGCGCAAATGCTTACAATCTGCTGGCGAGCATAGTCAGAGCGCTCGGTGACAGCAAAACGCCACTATATTTTCTGATATTTGCTTCACTTTTGAATATTGCTCTTGCGCTTTTATTCATCTTGAAGTTTGGATGGGGCGTACCTGGTTCTGCTGTTGCAGTAGTGATGTCTCAGACGTTTTCTGCTTGTTTGTGCGTAGTTTATGTAAAAAAACGCTTTCCCATCCTGCATTTGCAAATTGATGACTGGAAATTCGCAATAAAAAAGGAAAGTATACCATTTGCAATGGAACATTTAAAGGTCGGAATCCCCATGGCACTACAGTATTCAATCCTCGGAATCGGAATTTTGATTATTCAGAGTGTTTGCAATACTTTTGGCCCTGATGTAATTGCGGCATTTACGGCTGCATTGAGAATAGAGCAGATAGCGCCCCTGCCGATGGTATCTTTCGGCGTGGCGCTCGCTGCATATACAGCGCAGAACTTTGGCGCAAATAATTACTCCAGAATCCGCGCAGGAGTAAAAAGAAGCTCGCTTATAAACATCAGTTTAAGCATTATCATGGCAATTTTGATACATTTTTGGGGTAGTGATATTGTGGGCATATTTCTCGGGCAGGCGGAAACAGAAATTATCAAAATAGCACGCGAATACCTGTGGATTAGCACAATTTTCTATTTTTTCCTCGGGCAAATCTTTATTTTCAGAAACGCGCTGCAAGGTATGGGAGAAGCGATGCTCCCGCTTGTTGCAAGCATTGCAGAACTTGTAATACGTTCGTTTGCGGCGGTTTATCTTGCCGTAAAATTCAGCTATTTTGGCATTTTTTATGCAGGGCCTATTGCCTGGGTCACTGCCTCGACAATCCTTGCCGCCGGATATTTTGCCAGCTTTTTCAAAATCATCAAAAAAGCCCATTGCTGTGTACGTGCACAAAGAAAGCAGCAAAACGACGCAGCTGCATAGCTATTTATGGAAAATAAAGCACGCAGCAAGGATTATAAACACAAAACCTACGAGATAATTCCATTTGAACTGCTCTTTTAAATACATCACAGAAAAACCGCTAAAAACTAGAAGAGTAATAATTTCCTGGATCGTTTTCAATTGTGCAGCACTGTAAACAGAATGCCCGAAACGGTTTGCGGGAACCTGAAAACAGTATTCAAAAAAAGCAATGCCCCAGCTCACCAGAATCACAAGAAAAATCGGCGCAGCCTTAAATTTCAAATGCCCGTACCAGGCAAAAGTCATAAATATATTTGAAATTGTCAAAAGCAAAATTGGTGCTGCATATCTAATCATAGAAAAATTATAGAACAAAAATGCCTAAAAAAATCGTGATTTTTTTCGTGATTTAGTGTAGAATAGGGAAACATTGAGGTGAAAAATGAGCAAAAATATACCCGAAAAAGTCACAAACCGCCTTACACTGTACCACAGCATCCTCGCTGAATACATTGAAAACGGTCAGGAATACATCTCCAGCCCCCAAATTGCGCAAAGGCTCGGGATTGACGACTCACAGGTAAGAAAAGATTTTAAACTCCTTAATAACGCAGGAAAATGCCGCGTCGGATATATTGTCAGAGAGCTGAAAGACTCTATTGAAAAAACTCTCGGTTTTACCAAGGCAAAAGACGCTTTTATAGTCGGCGCAGGACATTTGGGGCTTGCGCTGGCAAAATATGACAATTTTAACAGCTACGGGCTGAATATTCTTGCGCTTTTTGATAATGACCCTCAAAAAATCGATCTGACTGTCAATAACAAACAGATTTTTCACACCTCAAAGCTCCCAAACCTCGCAGAAAGGCTCAATGTGGATATTGCCATTTTAACTGTTCCAAGGCAGTACGCTCAGGAGGTTGCGGATTTTTTGATAGATTCAAACATCAAATATATCTGGAACTTTACGCCGGCGGTTCTTGTTGTTCCGGAGCATATAAAAGTGTGGAACGAAAACTTAATCGCAAGCTTTCTTCAGTTCGCTTGCAAAGAAATAGTTTAACAAGGAGGTAAAATGGAAAAACTCTCATCAAGCCTTGAAGATTACCTCGAAACTATTTACAACGAAGTGCAAAAAAACGGTTTTGCCAAGGTTACAGATATTTCAAAAATTTTAAATGTAAAAAAAGCCTCAGTTACCGGCGCGCTCAATAGTTTAACCGCAAAAAAACTGATTAATTACGCTCCTTATTCGGCAATCACGCTCACAGCACAGGGAGAAGAACTGGCAAAAGAAATCTTCAAACGCCACGAAACAATGGCTGATTTTTTCTCAAAACTCCTCCATCTTCCGCCGGAAGAAGCCGCCTTAAATGCCTGCAAAATGGAACACATTATGTCAGAAGAAATGTTTTGCAGAATTACAAAATTTTCGGAATTTATCCAGTGCTATGCCGCTGAAAATAAGGATTTCGGCAAAAAAATCAAGGAATTGTATAATTAGCCGGCTTGACATTATTTTTCTTTTAATATAAAGTTAGTCATGACTAACTTTTTTTATTCAGTCGGAAATTAACAACAAAGGAACATCAATGAAAATTTCAACCATTGCCAAATACGTAGATCAACCGGTTGTCCTAAACGGTTTGCAAAAGAAAATGCCGGCGCTTTTGATAGGCGGAGGCAGCGCTTTCGGGCTTTATGACGTTTATAAACACAGAAAAGACAAAAAAAGTGATGAAAAACGTGCACTGAAATCCGTCATCGTGATTGGTTCAACCATTGCGGCATCTATTATCGGAACAAGGGGGCTAAAAGTCGGGGGAAAGCAGATTTTTGAAGGATTGATGGAGAATAAGCCGCTAAAAGAAATTCTCAAAGAGCAAACTGCGGCAGTTAATAAATTCATCGTAAATTCCGGCACAAAAGACAAAAATGTGCTTTCCATTCTGGAAAAATCCAAGAAAGGAAAGTTAAAAGTTAATGAGATTGACTCTCTAATCCAAAAAATACCGGATTCAAAACACAAAAATGAGCTTTTTGATGTAATTTTGCCAAAACCGAAAAATGTAGATTCGCATGAAATTTTTTCCGAGATAAAACGACTTTCTTTGCTGGGGCTTGTGCCGGTCGCTGGCGGAATTGCGGGCGGGCTTGCCGCCGACAAAATTACCGGCTCCTCCAGCAAAAAGTCGGTTGCAAACAAGATAAAAGAGGGATTTTACCAGTATTTTGCGAACATTTTTCTGTGTAATGTAGGCGCTGGAGCTGCATTATACGGGGCAGAGAAGCTCCAGTCGGCGAAAATTATAAAGCCGCTTTCTCCGATAAAAAAAATGGGGGTAATACTTGCCGGCATTACAACAACAGGAATTATTGGCGGTAGTTTTATAGCAAATTATCTCAGCAAGAAGATTATAGACCCGCTTTTCGGTCAAAAAGAAAAGCACAAAAGGCTTTACGACGAAAGAAAGCCTGAAATGCTGGATATTGCACTTCATATCGACGATATTGCAACAGCGGGAGTACTTTCCGGGTTAAAATGGATTGAGCCGGCGCTGCCGTTTCTTTATTCTATTTCCGGATACCGCGCGGGAATCGGCTACAGGAACGGAGAGAAACATCACCATTAGTCATAAAGCAGTTTGAAAAAAAGAGGCGGTTTTGTCCGCCTCTTTCAATTATTCAAACACAATTTCATCATCTTTTGCATCAACAGTAATCGTATCGCCCGTTTTGAACTTTTGTGCAAGGATATCTTTTGCAAGCGGGTTT
>URHD01000095.1 GCA_900547585.1 uncultured bacterium
TTATTTTTTGCCTCGATTCGCTTCGCTGGAATAGGTCAAAAAATAAACTTATTTCTGGTTGGACTTGGGAATGTTAGATTTAATGGGAATGACAACGAAAAGGTGAATTTAAAGTAGGTTGGGGTTTCAGCCCAACAGTGTCAGGTTTTGTTATTTGCATTTATTTTTCGAAGTTCAAGGTGAAATAATAATTTTTAAAACCGTATAGCGCAGCGATCAGGTTTTTAAAATTATTATTTGGGCTTGAACGCAACAACACCAAACGCACAGACCTTGCCTAACCTGCAATTTACCTAAAAAGTCAACCTCTACTTCATTTTGTTGCTCAACTGCCCGCAAGCAGCGTCAATATCCGAACCGCGCTCCAGCCTTATGGTGACTTTTTTGCCGGATTGCTCAAGAATATATTTAAATTTGTGAATGGAATCTTTAAGGGGTTTTTCGTATTTATCAACGTCATTAGGATTGTAAATAATAAGGTTAATATTGCATTTCAGCCCCATTAAGAGCTTAGAAAGCTGTTTTGCGGTTTCAACACTGTCATTAAAGTCCTTTATAAGCGTATATTCTACGGTTATCCTGCGTCCGGTCGTTTCCGTATAGTTTTTCAATGCCGGAATAAGCACCTCAAGCGGATATTTCTTCTCAACGGGCATCAAACTTTCACGTAAAGAATGCTCCGGCGCATGCAGCGAAATCGCAAGCGTAGGCTGAAAATCCAGTGCAGCAAGCCTGTTAATTTGCGGCACAATTCCGCATGTTGAAACAGTAAGACGCCTGATTCCGATTTGAAAATCAGTATTAAAGATTTCAATCGCATTTAGCACATTATCAAGGTTCAAAAGCGGCTCGCCCTGTCCCATAAAGACGATATTTGTCACTTTCAGCCCCGTATCGCGCTGAATGGTCAAAACTTGTTCAATAATTTCAACCGGCGTCAAATTTCTGATGAAGCCGAGTTTTGCAGTAGCGCAAAACTTGCACCCGCAGGCACACCCGACCTGAGAACTCACGCAGGCGGTCAGATTTGAACGGTTATCAAAGCGCATAAGCACTGTTTCAACGCAATTTCCGTCCGGATACTCGATTAAGTATTTCAGCGTGCCGTCCGCGCTTTCCTGTTTTTGTTTTATCTTTGAGGATGTCAAAAGTGCGCTTTCTTTAAGGGTTTCACGCGTTTTTTTTGACAAATCCGTCATTGAATCAAAATCCTTTGCAGATCTAAGATAAATCCAGTTATGCAGCTGCTTTGCACGGAATTTTGACTCACCGATTGAGTCGGTAAATTCCGTCAGCTGTTCAATATTCATTCCTGAAAGTATCGGCTTTTGCATATTACAATTTTACAATAAAAATTTATTATTAACTTTATTTTCCGCATTGAAAAACAAAAACAGCCCCAAAAAGGGGCGTTTTTTTTTAAATTTTGGCTTAAAATTATTTTTTGAAAGAAATGAAGTTCATGATTTCGTAGATTGAATCTTTAACAAAGTCAACTGCAAGCTCCTGAACAGGTCTTTTATCAAGATAATCGAATGCGATATAAATCGGATCTCTTGAGTTTCTGAATCTCATTCTGATATCTTTTTTATCAATAGCTTTGAGAGCAGTTTCAAGCTGTTTGGGGCGTCTTGCCATCGGTCTGAACTGTCCGTTTCCGCCTCTGTTGTTATTCATTTGGGTCATTGCTGATATTGCCATTTTGCTCTCTCCACATTTCTTATATCTTACATATATATAAAGGTATATACTCGCAAAAAATTGCCTTTTTGAGTTATATTTTGTAAAGATATATTAAGCAGAAAGTGAAATCGCAATAATAGCGTGCTTTTCAAGTTTTAAAGGCTCATAAGGTTTAACAACTTCCTCGAGCGCATTCAGAATATTAATTTGTTTGCAGGGAAGTTTTGTTACGAAATCGAAATATTGCGGTTCATCAGAAATGTTAATAAAACGCAATATTAATTGATTTTTGTCGTTAATTTTCATCGCACTCAGAAGAATCTTCTCATTTCCCGAAGAAAAAAGCCCTTCTGTTGTAAAATCAGAATGAATCCCGACCAGCGAGCCCCGGAATTTCTCAGAAAGCGCATATATTTTGTCCGTTTTAAACGTCACAGCAAACCTGTCAGCACGTTTTGTGCACATTTGCAACTCCGGAGCCGGCAGCGGCGGCCCTGCAGGTGTTCCACGGGTCGGATTGTGCGGATTTGAAATTGTTCCGGTCGCACGGAGCAGGGTGAGGGCGATTTTGTTCTTAAAAATCTCGTATTCCAGTGTTCTGTCAGAAATTATGCCGGTATTTTGTGCGCAAACAAAGCTCTGGGCCGGTGCAATATTGTATTTTAATTCAATTCCTCTTGGAGCGGGAACATATTTATAAATATCATAATCGGGGGCAAATTTTCTTTCGATAACTCCCGTTAAATCATCGGAAATCGTAGTTTCAACGGGATTTTCAAGGTTAAATTCCACCTGCAAAATATGGTCAGTTGATTTATTGACCCATTCCGGCGCAAATTCGACAAACTCAGCACCCGACTCAAGATAAGCGGTCATTTTTATCAAATGATTGATTAACCGTTTTGAACGGCTGTTACGATTTGAATTTTTCGGGATTTTAACGGAGAGTTTCAGCTCAATTGCCGCTCTATACGGGCCTTTTTCAACAATTTTTGTGCTGACAATCTCCGCATTAATTTTTTTATCACCTTTTAACGCGCCAAAGTTGTAACTGTCGCCAATATCGGCACGGTCGATGATTTTTATAAAGTCAGGATGGTTTTTTCCGGTGATTTTGTCAGTTATATTTATTTTTCCGCCGGAGATTTCAAGTTTTAGATTGTTGTTTTCGATGAAATTCTCACCTGTAATCAAATCATTGCAGGAGGCCGACGGCTCCACGCAGGAAAAGGGTTCAACATCACGAGCAAAGAACAAATATTCATATATATCCGTAAAGTCCTCAGTGACAGGGATTGCGTCAGTCGGGTAAACCTTAAGAAATGGGAAATTTTTATGTTTTCCAACAAGCTGGGCATCAAGTTTTTTAGTTGAGCAGACCTTAAAAACGCCGGACTGCACAAAATTCGAAAAATTGAGCACTTTTATGTAGTTTTCGGAATAAATGTCCCTAAAAATCGAATTTTTAACCGAATTGAGCGACTGTTTTACCTTTTCAAACCTCAAAAGGTTCTCCGCATGCACCTCATCAAGGCTGCAGCCGTAAATGCTGTCATGGGGATGGTTTTTTAAAAGCAAATCACCCGCATAATCCAAAATAGCTTGATAATTCGCTGTTTTTCCCTGATAAGACATAATCGCATTCAAAGGCTCGGTAATTCTGTACAAATCCCATTCCAGAGCAGAATTTGCCTGTTTCAGGTCAATTCTTGAGGAATAAACACCCGGAAGAATGAAATTTCTTGCGTTCGACCTTTGCTCGCCGGAAATTTTCTTTTCAAAACTAACCTGTTTCAGGTATTCAAAGGGTGTAGTCAGCTCAATTTCATAGTTTTTTAAAAATTTGTTGACCTGCGCAACCTGTTTTTCAGGCTCATTAAAAAGCGCCAGATGGTCTGCACCCAGAGGCAGGAGAATTTTACCGGAACTGTATTTTGCGATTTTATCCAGCGTTTTTTCGAGCAATTCTGCTTTCTTTTCAGGGGGAACATTCATTGAGAAAAAGTCCTGAAAATAGCCCTGAATGAGATAAACTGATTTTAAGCCGTTGAACTCAAATTCAGAGGGGTTTTCACCACAGCCGCGCCAGAAAATGCCATATTTTATATTAAAATATTTTACAATTTCAGGAATTTGCGCGCTATGCCCGAATGTATCGGCATGATAACCGATAAAATCTTCGCAGCCAAACTCTTTCGAGGTTTTCATGCCTTTTTGCAGGTTTCTGATTAAAGATTCCGCATTCACGAGAAAGCTATCGGTTGAACAGTAGTACGGGCCAATAAAAAGGCGTTTTTCACGAACTAAACTTTTAACTAAATCCGTTTTTTCAGGGCGAATTTCAAGATAATCCTCCAGCGCTGCGGTTTGACCGTCAAAATAAAAGCTTTTAAGCTCGTTTTTTTCAAGTTTTTTCAAAACATCGTCAAAAACCTCAACGAGCCTTACCCTGAAATCCTCAAATGTTCTGTACCACTCCCTGTCCCAGTGGGTGTGTGCGTATGCGAAAACTTTTTTCATATATTAATATTAGTGTATTTTGAGTTTTTTGCAAATTATTATCATATAATTTACTTAATGAAAAAGATATGCATTGTATTTATATTATTTTTGCTGGCAATAATCTGTGTATGTTTCAGACCGAAAGACGAACGGCACAGGATAATCGCCGTGAAATCAGCAAATGAATTTTATGTGGATTTTAATGAAAACGGCTCGCCTGATGATGACGAACTCGTTGAAATGTATTATGTCAGGGGATTTGAGCCAAATATCGCAACAGAATACACTACCCAAAAAGAATCCGCAATGTTAAGCTACAGCGCAGGGAAATTCGCATCCGAAGTGCTGCTAAATAAGCACGCATTTCTGGTTTATGACGCAAAACACAGGCTAAAAAGGGTTTACGCGGGGCATAAAGAATACGGAAAGCTGCTTTTGGAGCACGGACTGGGCACGATTAACAAATCTGTCGAATCCGCATACAAAGATGAAGAAACTGCAATAAAAAAAGAGCTTAAAAATGCCGAAAAGTTAAATCTCGTAAGCTACAATCCATTTTCAGGAAAATATCACATGCTGGATTGCGAATACGCGTTCAAAAGCAGAAATATCGTAATCATCCCGAAATCCGAACTCAATGCAACCGCTGTGCCCTGCAAAATTTGCCACACTATAGAAGCAGAACCGCCAAAACCTGAAAAATACCCGAGAATAGAGCATGAAAACTATTCACCTGTTTATAAAGACGCAGAAATCGAGCTATATATCAGTGATTTTACAAAATACTATTATCCCTCTTCAAAATGCGTCGTAACAGCCTGCCAGTCGCTTTTAAGGGAAATAAATTCGGCGAAAAATTCGATAGATTTTGCGATTTATGGCGTTTCATCTCAGCCGCAAATTATGACAGCGCTTTTAAACGCGCAAAAACGTGGTGTAAAAGTAAGATGGGTTTACGATTTAGACGCAAAAGGCGAATCAATCTATAGTGACACAAAAAATCTGGCTTTGGCCTTGAAAAATTCATCAGGCGATTATTCTACACCCGAAAACAAAAGCAAATATTCAAATTCCATAATGCACAACAAATTTTTCATTTTTGATGACAAAAAGGTCTGGACGGGCTCGGCAAATATCAGCGAGACCGACATGTCCGGATTTAATTCAAATGCAGCGGCGCTGATAAACTCCGTGGAAATTGCAGAAATTTACAAACAGGAATTTCAGCAGATGTACGACGGAAAATATCACAGGATTAAAGAAAAACTCAACGCACAAAGAACGCACAAAGCGGGAAATTCCACGATATCGCTCTATTTTTCACCATCAGACAGAATAATTGAAACAGAGATGATTCCACTGGTAAAAAATGCGACGAAATACATCTATGTGCCGGTTTTTGTAATAACTCATAAAAATTTAATAAATGAACTAATTCTGGCGAAAAAACGCGGTGTTGACGTAAAAATCATACTGGACGCAACCGGTGCAGCGAACAAATATTCACCTGTAAAAATGATAAGAAGCGCCGGAATTCCTTTGAAAGTCGAAAACCGTGCCGGGAAAATGCACATGAAAACGATGATTATCGACGACAGATACACAATAATAGGCTCAATGAACTTTTCCAAAGCAGGCGAAAGCTACAATGATGAAAATATGCTCATAATAACAAATCCCGCATTATGCAAAAAATTCAAGAGCCATTTCAACTACCTCTGGAAGACAATTCCGGACAAATGGCTTTATAAAAACCCGAAAGCCGAGTCAAAAGACTCGATAAACTCCTGTTTTGACGGAATTGACAATAATTTTGACGGAAAAATTGATATGGAAGACGATTCCTGCTCATTAAAAAAGAAAAAATATATCTAATTTGGTGTCGCCTTAGGCGATTCTTACCTCTCACAAAACGATACTCAATCGTTCCCGCT
>URHD01000096.1 GCA_900547585.1 uncultured bacterium
GCTGGAGGTAAGGTATCCGCAAAAGTAACAAAACCTGCAAAGGTTAAAGGTGTTTCTGCAAAGAACAATAAGAAGAAATCATTAACAGTAAAATGGAGAAAAGTAAATGGCGTAAAAGGCTATCAGCTTAGATATGCAACAAACAAGAAAATGAAAAAGGCCAAAACAATAATAATTACAAAGAACAAACTTGTAATCAAAAAATTGGCAAAGAAGAAATACTACATTCAGGTTTGTGCATACAAAGTAGACAGTAACGGAAAGAAAGTCAAAGGAAAATGGAGTTCAAAGAAGGCTATAAAAGTTAAAAAATAGCAAGTTAGAGAAACAGTAAAGTTAGAGAATTATTTAAGTTAGATAATCAGTAAAGCTAGAGAAATAGTAGAGTTAGATAATCATTTAAGTTTACCTAAACGGGGCGCTGTGTCGATGAAGCAATATCGATACAGCGCCTTAATAGTTGGAGAGGATGGAATTTTTTTGTTATAATAAATATTTGTATGATAAAATGTTGAAGAATTTAATTGGTTCTAAGGAGAAAATTATGTCAAATGCGATGGATATCAATGACGCAACATTTGAAGCGGAAGTTGTAAACTCTGAATCTTTAACTATTGTAGATTTTTGGGCACCTTGGTGCGGGCCATGCCGCAAATTGGGGCCTGTTCTGGATGAAGTCGCCTCTGAGTTCGGAAATTCTTTGAAAGTTGTTAAATTAAACACCGATGAAAACCTTAAAACAGCTAAAGAATACTCAATCAGCGGGCTTCCGACTTTGCTTCTTTTCAAAGGCGGAAAACCGGTTGAAAGACTGGTCGGACTCATGCCGAAATCTACGATTGTATCAAATATTGAAAAACATATTTAGTTTTTATCATTGAAATCTTTTACAAAAAGACCGCAGTTTTTATTTACTGCGGCTTTTTGTATTTTTTTGTTAACAAAATTATTTTTGTTTTTTGACTTCTTCTGTTTGCTCCGCTTTAGCCGGTTTGTCGTTAACGCGTTGTGTAATAGCCTTTTTGCCGGTTAATCGAGTCATAAATCTGAAGAATTTACCTTTCATGCCGGGATCAGAGAGATTTTTGTGTTCGTTTTGCAGAATTTCATCTCTGCTTTGTGCTGCAACGGGCATGCCAATCGCTTTTCTGTTTACGTATTCACCGACAGTTGTTGAAGCTGCGTTAACCAGCTGCGCTCCGAGCAGGCTTCCGTTATAAACACTGCTGAATGTGCCGTTAAACAGCTGTATAAAGAGGTTGTTGTAGAATGTTCTGGATGTTTCCTGAACAATTCTTTCTTTTGCTTTTAACGAAGCGAGTGATTTGTCCTCGCCGTTGGATTTGAGCATAACCATGTTGTAGTTATCAGCTACGAGGAACCATGCAGTACCTGCGAGCGAAGCATATCTTGAGAGTAATGAAAGGTCTGCGTTGGAAATGCTTGACATGGTCGTAGTATTGAATGCTTTGTTGATATTTCTGTCCATGTATTTTTTGAACTGTTCATCATCAAGTTTCATTTTGGATTTCAACTTTTTAACGCCGTTAGAAACTGATTTTATTCCGTCTGACCATGTCGGGGTTTTGACGCTGCTTTTAACCCATTTGGGAACATTTTGCGAGAATGTGTAAGGGAATATTACCAAATCTTTAATAAATATAAACGGCTGCGTAATGAAATCAGTGATTTCTTTATAATATTTTCTATTTTTTGCTCCCAAATCATAGTTTTCTGCGTTTTTAGCTTTTTCGAGAATGTTCTCAAACTCTTTCGCAGCAGTTGCATCTTTCTTTTTGAGCTGTGAAAGCGCGTCTGTGAACATTTCTATTACTGCTTCATTCTGGTTGAATTTAAATTTATTATTGAACGTATGCTGCAGAACCTCCAGTTTTTCTGCTTTTTCTTTTTCATTGGAATTTTTAGCAGTTTTTGCCATTTCTTTTAGTTTTTTAATTGCATCTGCATAATTTTTTGTTTCAAGAAGCTTAGAGTCTTGATTTGTAAGAATTTTCCTTATTTCTTCGGCCTCTGATTTAAGATTTTCCTTTTTCATTACGCTGAAAAATTCTTCAAGCTTTTTGACGGTTTCTTTTTCGTAAATGCCTTTGAAATGTGCTTCTGCGGCTTTGATTGTGTCAATATTTTTGAAGTCAGGCTTCAATTTTTTGTTTGCAAGCGCATTGAAGTCAGCTGCAAGCTCATCAAGACCGGCGTTTTTGAGTTTTTGTGCGAATTTTTCGGCAATTTTACTGACAGCTCCTGCCTGCTGGTGCTCTATGGTAATTTCTTTGAATCGGCTTGCAAATAACGGGTCATATTTTTCCAGTTTTGCAATGATTTCATCAAATTCTTTTTTTGCAATCAGATGTTTTTCTTCCGTAAGTTTTTTGTATAAATTTTTCCTCATTTTTGTCAGTACGTCGAGATACTCGCCTACAGTTTTCTTGTTAACTTTAATATTACGGCCGTATTTGATTGCATAGCCGGCAGCAATCACAGAAACAGCCCATTTTGCAATACCTTTCAGCGAAATCAACGGCTCTGAATCTTTTGATTTTTTGTTTTCGGCTTTATTATCGGTGCTTATTGGTTGCGGCAAGCTGTTCTGGGGCGTTTTAACCCTTTCATTGAAAGAAAGATTAGCAACATTATCAAATGCTTTAAACGCGCCGGCGCCTTTGAACGCAGGGTTTTGTGCCTGATTTTGCTGTTGTGCTACCTTAACCGGCTCCTGTGCAGGTTTTTCATTTGCTTTTTCTGCCAGAGCGGCTTCAGGATGTTTTTTCAGGTATTTTTCCCGTTCTTTTTTGTTAATTTCGATTGCTTCCTCTTTTGAAATAAGATGAAGCTTTTTGCCGTTAGAAAGTCTCGAGTATGCTTCTGTGAATAGAACGGTTGCTATGGTTGTAATAACGTATATACCTTTGCTTGCGTTAATGTATTTTGAAAGTGCGCCGAAAGTAATCAACTGCAGGTAAGCATTTGAAAAAATACGTTTTACTTCCTGATTAAAACGGGTTTTCTTTTCTTTTTCAGCTAATTTCGGGTCATCGTCCATCAATCTCGAAAGATTGTATGCATCATTGGCAAGAAAAACCGCAGGAATCATGCCGGTAACTATTCTGGTCAGTGCGCGTTCATGTACTGCATTGTAGTTTCCGGTTTTTGAGTTAAACATCTTCATTGCATTGTCAAAAAGCAATGAATTGCGGTCTTTTGGCGTGTCATATCTGTATTTGTCAGCGGATTGCAAATATCCGTCCAATGAATTCAAAAGTTCGTCATTGTTGAGCATTTGGCGCTGCTTCTGGAACAATCCTTTATGCTCCGGAGAAAGAATATTGTGTTTTTGCAGGAATTTAATCGCTTTATCGTAAATTGTTAAAGGAATTCTTTTAAACGGCTCTTGCAGGCTGTCACAAATCAGCAGCAGCGGCCTTTTTTCGTTAATTACAATATTTTCGCCGGTTTTTGTATAAGAGCGGCTCATTTGTTCATAAGATTCAATGTTATGAGCGAGCCTTGATGGTGCTCCGCCGATACTTTCTGAGAGGTTTTTTATTGCTTTTGAATAATTAATGGGCTTTGTTTTTGAATATAAAATATTGAAAACGCCTTTAAAGTTGATGGATTCTCTCTTTAAAGGCGTTACATGATTTTTAGAAAGCTTTTGTGAAGACAACATCCTGGATACATCCTCTTTTTTCCTAATGTATCCATTGTTATCAAGATGGGTAGTGTATTGACGGCTTATGTTCATAATCTCTTATTCTATTGTATGCTTCACAAGGTGTTTTTCAAGGGTTTGCAAAATTAGAATTTACTTAAATTCACAAACTCTTATTTAATTCAAATCAGCTCAAAAAAATTTTTGCTACATGCCTTTGAGAAATGAAACATTTATTTACATAAAATTTTTCAATAAAATTGCGTGTTACAGGCGTAATATTTTGATAAGATTTATTAATTTTATGCACCTGAAATAGCAACATTAATTTTTTTTACGATTTAAGTGTTATTAAAGAAATTTTTCCTCTTTTATTCTAGTATATTATATAAGCTAACGGAAGTTTGATATGCAATTAGAAAATGATTTAAATGAACAACAGCAAGACGTGAACTCAACTTTCCCTGTTGTGATGAAAATAGTTGAAAGCCTTAAAAAAATTCTTGAGGAAGATAAACAGCAGCGTCAGCCTCTTTTTATAAACGTAAAAGAGTCTGTGATTTTTAATCTTGCAAGAAGGGCTCTTAACGAACCCGGAACAAGGTTTTTGATAGGTATTGCGGGCGAATCTGCCTCGGGCAAAACGACATTTGTCCAAAATGCTATTCGTTCTTGCATTGCAGAAGAAAGAACCGATGTTTATACAATCGTTTGCTGCGATGATTATTACCATGACTGGTCAAAAGAATTGCGTGAAGCCGGCAGCTATGAAGCATTTTTCGCAAAAGGGTACAGTTTTGATACACCTGCTGCTGTCAATCTCCAGCTTATGAAAGAACATCTTATTTCCCTGAAAAATGGCTCTGCGGTGCGCAGTCCGGACTATAATTTTGCCACATGTGAAAGCAAACCGCATGGAGTTTTGAAAAAACCGGCAAAAATCATTGTTAATGAAGGGCTTTACGTCCTGAATGAGGGCGTCAGGGATATTATGGACGTGAAAGTCTATGTTTTCACGCCTTTTGATATTATAAAGGACAGATGGTACATTAGAGCCGAATCCAGAGGCAAAACCGGCAAAGCTGCAGACATGCAGTTTGAAAATGTCAATTTAACAGCGCAAACATACATTCGTCCGGCTATGCAAACCGCCGATATCGTTATGAACGGGGTTGTTTCAAGCGAATATATTCAGGAAATCACAGAAAAAATCTTCAGAACTATTGATAATATCGCAAAAAACAGATATGATTGCGAGCAAATAAAACTGCCCGGTGTTGGAGTTTAGCTTAAAGAATAAAATAAAAAAACCCGTTGAGCTAATCAACGGGTTTTTGTTAAAATTTATCTTAAACTCTGCGTTTTCTTGCAGCTTCAGATTTTCTTTTTCTTTTGATGCTCGGTTTTTCGTAAACTTCGCGTCTTTTGACTTCGGAAAGTGTGCCTGCTTTTTGAACTTTCTTTTTGAATCTCTTCAAAGCGCTTTCGATACTTTCGTTTTCACCGACTTTAACTTCTGGCATTGATTTTTCACCACCTTTAAACGGAATTATGTACTTTGTGAAGCCATATTAGCATGCACAGATTCCAAATTCAACCCTATGCGCCTTTTTTGCGGCAAAGGTTGTGAAAATTTCTTAAATCTTCGGTACTCCTGAAAAATCTATGAGGAATATAAAAAATAAATGATTCGTCAAAGTCCAGAAAATAACCGCGTTTCAGAACCACGGTATTTTTGAGCCTTGCCATTTCAAAACGCAGTTCTTTACCTGTATGCAGTTTTAATTCGTTTTCATTTACTTCAATATAGCTGTTAGGATTGTGGTTTTTCTTGTAGTTTTCGTAAATTAGCTTTGGTTTGAAAAAATAAGACGCCCCGAATAGCAAAAGCAGGAATATAACAAGTTTTGCGTCAATATAAGTGCTCAAAGCCGTATAAACGTTGTTCAAAAACAGGAATAAAAACAGCTGAATTGCCAGAATTCCTCCGCCTATTGTTAATATAAGCCTGTTTGCGAGATTTTGCTTTGAATTAAAGTAATATTTATTAAAATACAAATCCATGAAATCTTTAAAGTTGTATTCACCTTGAAGTTTCATTATTCGTTTATCTTCCCCATTTATGACTTTTCATATAATAACAATTATCATAAATTT
>URHD01000097.1 GCA_900547585.1 uncultured bacterium
CGTGAACGAACTTTTTGAGTGACGATTAGAAAAGGTGAGCCTTGGGCGGTTCGCGCAGGCGAATCGACTAAGGCGACACTAGATTAAATTGAAATCCCGAAAATGCCGGTTTTTCTTCCGGTAATGGGGGGTTGGGGGCGGTTTTTACGACAAAATTCCTCGGGTCGTCCAAATCTTTCATTGCGCTCATGATGCCGATTTTGCAAGCTTTTTTCTTGATTTCCGTGCTTATGGAGTCCATTGTAAGGAGGAAAAGTCTTGTTGCAACGAACGGAGCGATAAATATACCTGTTAATTCTTTCATTGTGAGGTTTTTAGAGAGTTTCAGCCCCTCGAAAAATCCCGGAATTTCTTTATTCGGGGTATATTTTGCAAGTTTTTTACCGAAAAGGCAGAGTGTGACGATATTTGCAGCAGCGCAGACAATCCCTGCAACAATCTGTTTTGTGCTGTTCAGAGCCGCGTTTGTATCATCGACAAAACTTTCCGCCTTGTCATCAATTTTTTCAAATGCCGTGAATACTTGTTTTTGGAATACTTTTGCGTCTTCAAGCTGCTGCGGGGAAATTTCAACTTCTTTCAGGGCTTTTTGGAGTTTTAATTCTTCTTCCAGCCTGTTTTTCCTGAATTCCTGATATTCTTTGAACTCCTGTTTCAAATTGAAAATATCTTTAAAATCTTTTAAAACCTGTTTGTGCATTTTTTCAGGTTTTGACTCAATTTTTCCGCTGAACTGGAGTTTTTTCTTTTCTTCGTCGCTATGGGCGATGAAATTCCGTTCGTCATTGAGCAATTCTTCTTTTGCCCTGTGGCGTCCGAGCCTTGAGGATTCTTTTGAAAGGCGGACAAGCGGGCCTGCCGCGAGGATTGAGCCGATAATGCCGGCAGGGATTGCGGCTTTTGAAAGATAATCTATGAAATTCCCTTTTTTTAATGCTCCGGTGAGGGCTTTTTTGTCTGCCAGGCGTCCCAGCGAGCGGCTGAGGAGAAATCCGCCTATCAATCCGATGCAGCTTGAGGCAATCGCCACCAGATGTATTGCCAAATCAGCGTTAATTTCGTAATTATTCGCTGAAATTTCCAGTTTTTTGATTGCAGAGAGGATTTTGTCCTTGTCTTTTTGGGCTTTTGTCAGTTCTTCAGGGGTATAGTTGGTTTTTTCAAACGTTTCGTGCTTTTTTTCTTCTGATTTTGTGTATTCTTTGTGCCAGATTTTGTATTCTTCGTAGCTGTTTTTGAGCTCATTTATGGTTTGCAGAGACTTTTTGTAGGTTTTAACCGGGTTGAAACTTTCTTTAAAGGTATTATCTGCGGTAATGTCCTCGGGTGTGTCCATGTTTCGGGCGATTTCTTTTGCTTTTTCAATTTGTTCATCCGTGTAAATTACGAAATTTCTCGGGTCTTTGAGGTCTTGATTTCTTGTTTGAAATCTTGCAACACGCGTCGCCATTTTTTCATAATGAGCGCTGATAAATTCCAGAATACCTGCTCCGATGATTGCAGATGCACAATATCCTGTGTAGGCAGCGATTTTTGGGGATTTGCCTTTAAAAAGTTTTGAAGCGAGGTAGCCGAGCCCTGTTCCTGCACCGGCTGCAAGCCAGGCAAAAATACCAAAACCGCTGTTTATTGCGACCATTGCGTTTTCGGATTTGTTAATACTCAACTGATCCATTATATTTACGGCATTGATGAGCGTTTGCCCGTATTTTTTTGCATTTTTTAGTTCATCCTGCGTGGGCGGATTGGTTTTAAGCAGCTGTTCCTTTTTTGCATCGCCTTTAAGCTGGTCAGTTTCCCATTTGTGGTAAGTTGACCAGTTGTTTTTTATATGTGTTAAATTTTTTACTGCTTCCATACCTGAACCGAGTTATACCCTAATCATATAAAACACCAAGATAGATTTTTTTGTTAGTTTCGGGAAATTTCTTCCGCATACCTGCACAATCCGTCAGGAGCGTTGATATTTTTGTATTTTTTGTATGCCGAAGCCATGCAGCCTCCTTTGCAGTATGAAAAATATTTGCAGGTTTTGCATTTCATTTCTTTTGCAAGTCTTTTGTTGAAAAATATGTTTTTGAACCTGTTATTCCATATTTCCTCGAGCGAATCTTTTTTGCAATCCCCGATTGGCTCGCTGCAAGCCTCACATCCAAAGCACAAATAAACTTTTCCTTTTGAATTTATGAAAAGTGTGTTGTGTTTGTGGCAGATTAAGTCTGGAACCACGCCTGCGGGCGGTTTTTTCTCTTTAATGTAATCATCAGCAAGTGCGCGCAGTTCGCTGTTTTGCACAAAATCATAAAATCTGTAATTGAATTCAAAAAAAGTGCTTTTTGCGCTGTTTATGATTTTTGAGGCCTCGCTGATAACCGTTTTGAAATCGGGAAGCATTTTTGTTTGTTCTTCAAAGCACGGAACGAACGCAGAGATTGAAAATTTGCAAACATTGAACTTGTCGCATAATTTATAAAGCTCAAAAAGGTCAAAATCGTTGTATGAAGTGGGAGTGCAGTTAACATTAACCTTTATTCCCAGCTCTGTAAGGGTTTTGATGGCGTTGATTGCTTTTTCATAATTGCCTTTTCCTCTCACTGCATCGTAAATCTCCGCGCTGGAGCCGTCGAGGCTGATTTGCACGAAGTCGGTTTCTTTGTTCAGGATTGAGGCTAGTTTTTGGGCTTTTTCGGTGGTTAAAAGCGTGCCGTTACTTTGCAATGAAACGATTATTCCGCTGTTTTTGAGCTGTTTTAAAAGGTCAAAGATGTTTTTACAAAGGAGAGTTTCGCCTCCGGTGAGGCTTACGGCGATTGTATTGAATTTTTCATGCAAATCTGTTGCGATTTTTGATAATTCTTCCACGCAAAGGTCGCCGTCCGTGTTATAAAGGCTGTTATCTCCCTCAAAAAAACAGTGTTTGCAGCGCAGGTTGCAGTTTGAGTTGATTTGCCATGAAACTGTCCAGGGAGTTGAAAATTTGTAATTTTCATCGCAATTTGCCGCTACAGCCTCAAAAAACTGCCTGTTCACCGTTGGATATTTTTGATTTTGAAAATGATAGGAAAGCACATTTTCAAAATCTTGTTTAAATGATTCCTCCATCACAAATTTAGACCTTTTCAATCATCTTTTTTTTCAACAAATCAGAAAAAAGGATATCGATACTCCTGTTCAAAGCGTCAATATCCTTTGTTTCAAATAGTTTTTGTGCGTTTAGTTTGATTTTTTCCAGAGAAATCTTTCCATCTGCCATGCTGATTAGAATACTGCTCGAATAGTTTAAAGACCACAGGTCTTTTGTCCGGTAGTTGTATAAAAACAATGTACCGTCCTCAAGGTTGGGCTCAAACCGCGTCAATACCGAATCACATAGCCTGAAAACATTTTCGCCGGATAGACTCATAGTTTTTCAACTAGATTGCGCACTGATCAATGCCGCAGGTCGGGCCTTTTACCGCACTTTTTGTGAATGAATCAGCTAAAGGAGCTGAAAGATTTTTTGCTGCGGGAAGATTGAATTTTTCAGCATTTGACTTTGCAGAAAAATTAGTTTGCATTGCACCTTTAATGGCTGCGAGGTTAACACCGTTCAACATAATAAAAACCCTTTCTCTTTCCTAAGTAACGTGCAAATTTTTTTATAATTATGAAATTAACTTTCGATTTTGTCAATAATTTTTGCTATAAGTGTAATAATTTGAAAAGAAAGGCTAGAATTCAATAAATTTGTAGATAAAATCTATTTTTTCATCGGATAAATCGTCAAGTCCGTTTTTAATCAGTTCAATTTTTTCTTTTTTAGTTTTTATGTGACCGAATTCGAACAAACTTTTGAGCTCAACATCGAGTTTTTCGGCAATTTTCACGACAGTCGGCATTGACGGGTAATGTCTGCCGATTTCAATCGCGCTCAGCGAGCAAGTTTCAATATCAATCATTTCCGCAAGTTTTTCCTGCGTGTAACCTTTGGCTTTGCGTATTTCTTTAATACGCCGTCCCAATAATTTCTTTTTGTCCATTAAAAAATCCTTTATTGTTATATGCTAAATGATTTTGTCGAGGATTTTAATGGTTAGAGACGCTTAGTTTAGTATTAAATTATGTAAATAAAATATATAATTATTTGTAAAATGCATAGTTTTTATGTAAACTACATGTTGTACACACAGTTGTATGTAATAAACAAAGAAAAGTTGACCGAGCCATATAACTACTTGCTTTTTTCTTTGTTTCAATCCAGTCAAAGGTTCGGTCTTTTTTTAGAGGAAGAATGAAGAATATATCAGTTTTTGCACATTTTGATAAAGACAATATAATTGACGATTATGTAATTTACTATTTACAGGCATTAAGGGCGGTTTCTGAAAAAATAATTTTCGTTTCTGATTGTGATTTGGATGAACGTGAGCTTTTAAAGCTGGATGGAATTGCTGATTTTTATTTGGCGCAAAAACATGGAGAGTATGATTTCGGTTCTTATAAACGAGGGTGGAAAATTGCTTTGGAAAATGGTCTTTTGGCGGATGCTGACACTCTTACATTTGCAAATGACAGCTGCTATGGCCCTTTTTATTCTCTGGCGCCGTTATATGATGAGATGAATGCGAGGGGGTGTGATTTTTGGGGGATTACGGGCAATAGAAATTTTCTTGAGGGGAATTTTTATCCCTGCCCTGAATCGAATGACCGGCATGTGCAGTCGTATTTTATGGTTTTTAAAAAAACTGTGTTTGAAACGGAAGTTTTTGCGGAGTTCATGAAAAGTATAAAGAAAGAAGATGACAAACTTAAAATTATTGAAAAGTACGAAATTGGTTTGACGAATTTATTGTGCGAAAGTGGTTTTGGGTATTCTTGTTTTTATGATTCGGATATAGGCGAATACAATTTGATGGATTTAATGCAGTTTGCGTCAAAAAAGCCGTCTATTTTTATGAAAAAAACATTTTTAAGGATTATTTATTTTATACCTTTATTGCATTGTTTCCTGAATAAAATTAAATTGAACTATGAATCAGGTATGGTTGTTAGAAATTTGAAAAGAATCAGGCGTTTTCGGGATTTTGATGTCGAATTTTGCAGAAAATTGCTGGTGCGAGTGCGTTTGAGAGAACATCAAGTGTGTTTACTGGGTAGGTGGATAAGTTATGAAAAATAATATAGAAATTCCTTTTAATAAACCTTATTGTTCAATTATGGGTATTGAATATATAATTGATTCTATTTCTTGCGGGAAAATTTCTGGTGATGGCAAATATACACAATTATGTAATAAATGGTTTCGAAAAAAAATTGACAGGAAAGTTCTTATTACGCATTCTTGTACGGCTTCGTTAGAGATGATGGCATTATTGGCTAATATTAAACCCGGTGATGAAGTTATATTACCGTCTTTTACTTTCGTTTCAACTGCGAATGCGATTATTTTAAGAGGCGCCACACCTGTATTTATTGATATAAAACCAACGACTTGTAATATGGATGAAAATCTCATAGAACAGGCGATATCTTCCAAAACTCGTGGAATATTTGTTGTTCATTATGCGGGGGTAGGTTGTGATATGGATGAAATTATTAAAATTGCACGAAAATACAATCTTTATGTTATGGAGGATGCAGCTCAGGGATTTGGGGCTTTTTATAAAGGGAAACCTTTAGGTACAATTGGTGATTTAGGCAGTTTAAGTTTTCATGAAACAAAAAATATTTCCAGCGGCGAGGGAGGTGCTCTGATTGTCAATAATCCAGATCTTGTCGAATCTGCTGAGATAGTACGAGA
>URHD01000098.1 GCA_900547585.1 uncultured bacterium
AAAAAGTTCGTTCACGTCACTTCGTTCCTTATCACGAACTTTTCTCGGACAAAATACGCGGGTGTTGGATTTTCCCGCGTATTTCTCTAATCAATCTGTCATTCCGAAACGAGTTCGGGGATAAGTTTTTATTCCTTAGCCGATTTTTGAGAATCCATCAATGCAGGATTATTTTTTGATTGTTCTTTGAGCTTTTTCTGAATTACTTCAGGATTGAAACTCGGGTCGTTATAGACTATTTTAGCATTTTTTTTCAGAGTTTCAACAAATTGCTGAAGAACTTTCACTTTTTCCTGATTTTCAAGATAATCTTTTATCTCGGGTTTTACCTTTTCAAACGGCTCAATGCCTGCTTTCACACGGTCAGTAACCATAATGATGTGATATCCGTAAGGTGTTGTTACGATTTCTGAAATCGTGTTAGGTTTCATTGAAAAAGCAGCTTTTGAGAACGGTTCGACCATCTCTTCCTTGCCGAAGAAGTTCAAATCGCCGCCTTCTTTTGCACTTACTGTGTCATCGGAGTTTTCTTTTGCGATTTTTGCAAACTGTGATTTGTCTTTTTTAACTTCTGCGAGGATTTTTTGAGCTTTTTCAAGCTTTGCTGCCATTTCTTTTTTAACTTTTTCGTTAATCTGCGCTTCTGTGAGGTTTTTGTCCTCGTTAGCGAATTTAGCTTTCAATTCTTCTTCGTTTGCGCTGATTAAGATGTGAGAAGCGCGCACTCTGTCAGGGAACTGGAATTTGTCTTTGTTCGAATCGTAGAATTTTTTAGCGTCAGCATCGCTTACAGCAACGACTGAGAGGCTGTCAACGAGTTTTCTCACTTTGAGCTCATCTGTGAGGTCTTTTTTGAACTGTGCTGTGCTTACGCCGTTTTGTTTAAGGATTTCGTTGAATTTTTCCTTTGAACCGACCTTGTCAATAATGCTTTTCAGCTCGTTATTGATATCGTCATTGGTAACTTTGATATGTTTTTTCTTGATTTCCTGATCAAGCAGGGTTTTTATGGTCAAATCGTTCACAACCCTTTCTTTCAGCATTAAATGAAGAAAACTGTCGGGTTCTTTTTTGAGGTCAATGCCCATCTGCGAGAACATCGAGTTGTTTGCGATGGCGTCAAAAGCCTGTTCGTACTGCTGTTTTGTGATTGCTTCGTTGTTTACGGTGATTACCGCGTTTTTGTTGACACATCCGCAAAGCAACAGTGAAAATGCTGCTGTGGCGGCAAGTAATTTAAGTTTACGCATTAGCGCTCCTCTTTCTATTTAAATTTCAATTATTGCTCATATAATCATACGCAATTTTATTTATATAATAGAATAAATCGCTCAATATGTTAAATACTTCTTTAAAACTAAGTAAGGCGGTGTTCAAAAGCAGGATGGAATTGCCCTCTTTGCACGACTTCGGGGCAATTGTATATTTTATATATTTTGTAATATTTTTGTCCAAATGTGAAGCGATTATGTTCCATTCAGCCTTGTTGTAGGGCATGTAAATCCTTATATTTTCGCTTGTTTCACGGATTACGGGGATTTTTGCCTCACCGGCAAGAAGGCGCAAATGAACGAGCTTTATTAAGTTTTCAACAGGCCCGGGAATCTTTGAAAAACGGTCTTTCCATTCGTCGTGGATTGCCTCGAGCTCGACAGTGTTTTTTACGTCCGCAAGCCGCTTGTATTCAATCATTTTCTGCTCTTTTGAGCCGACCCATTCGTCCGGGATGTAGGCGGTTACGTTGATATCGACTATTGTGTTGATTTTTTCTTCGTTCTTTTCGTCGTTCAGTTCGTTTATTGTTTCTTCTAGAAGCTGGCAGTACGTGTCAAATCCGATATTCGTCATATGCCCGTGTTGTTTTGTGCCTAAAATGTTGCCCACGCCCCTGATTTCAATGTCGCGGAGCGCAACCTGATACCCGCCGCCCAGAGTTGAGAACTCTTTGATGGCTTTGAGCCTTTGAACAGCGTCCGCAGTGAGTTGTTTTTGGGGTTTGTAGAAACAATAGCAATAAGCCTGCCTGTCAGAGCGCCCGACGCGCCCCCTGAGCTGGTAAAGCTGCGCAAGACCGAACCTGTCGGCGTCGAAAATCATCATTGTGTTCGCATTCGGGATGTCGAGCCCCGATTCAATGATGGTTGTGCTCAAAAGGATGTCGTATTTGTGCTCCGCAAACTCGACCATCACGCGCTCGAGCTCTTTTTCTTCCATCTGACCGTGCGCAACAGCGATTCTGGCGTTCGGAACGATGTTATGGAGCTGCGTGGCAAACTCGAAAATCGTTTCAACGCGGTTATAAAGGCAGAAAACCTGCCCGTCGCGCTCGAGTTCGTGATTTATGGCGTTTTTTATGTAAGTTTCATTATAAGCGCCCACGTAAGTCTTTATTGGCAGGCGATTCATGGGCGCGGTGTTGATTACGCTCATATCTTTTATGCCCGAAAGCGACATATAGAGCGTTCTCGGGATGGGGGTGGCGGACATGCTCAAAATGTCGATATTTTTGCGCAGCATTTTGAGTTTTTCCTTGTGGCGCACGCCAAAACGGTGTTCTTCGTCGATTACGAGCAAGCCGAGGTCTTTAAAAACTATATCGTTTTGCAAAAGGCGGTGCGTGCCGATTACGACGTCACATTCGCCGGTGGCAAGGTGTTTTACGGTTTCTTTTTGCTCTTTTGTGCTGCGAAAACGCGAAAGCAGCTCAACTTTCACGGGAAACGGCTTAAACCGCTCTGAAATCGTCTGAAAATGCTGGAGCGCGAGAATCGTCGTCGGAACGACGATTGCCGCCTGTTTTCCGGACATTACCGCCTTAAAAATCGCCCTGATTGCAATTTCGGTCTTTCCAAAACCGACATCCGCGCAAATCAGCCTGTCCATTGGCTTCGGATTTTCCATATCTGCCTTTGTAACCTGAATTGCTTTCATCTGGTCGGGCGTTTCGGTGAATTCAAAGGCTTCTTCCATCTCGTACTGCCAGACAGTGTCAGGCTCAAACGCAATTCCGTCTGCGACTTCGCGTTTTGCATAAAGCCGCAGCAAATCTTTTGCGATTTCTTCGATTGCCTTTTTCGCACGGGTTTTCGTGACCTGCCAGTCGTTTCCGCCCATTCTGGAAAGCTTCGGATGGGTTGCACCCGCGCCGCGGAAGCGGCATAAAAGGTTGATTTGCTCGGCAGGCATATGGAGTTTGTCGCCGCAGGCGTATTCTATGGTCAGATAATCCTTTAACTGCCCGTCGATTTCCTGTTTTGACAGCCCCTTGTAAAGCCCGACCCCGTGCACCTGATGCACGACATATTCGCCCTCCTGAATGTCGTTTATGGACTCGATATATTCGGCTTTTTCCTTGTAATAGCTCTTTTTCTGGGCGGTGATATCTTTTGATTTTTTATTGAACAGTTCTTTATCGGTCAGTACAACAAGTTTCAAATCATCGACCTCAGAACCGCCCAGAGCGAGGTTTTCGGTCAGAAAAACGCCCTCATCAGGTTTATCCGAGTACGGTATTTCAAAATTCCTCAAAATTTCTTCGATTCTGTTCCGGTAATCCGTTGCTATGACGA
Source organism: uncultured bacterium (assembly GCA_900547585.1). Lineage (GTDB taxonomy): Bacteria > Cyanobacteriota > Vampirovibrionia > Gastranaerophilales > Gastranaerophilaceae > Spyradomonas. Next base: position 3,570 of record URHD01000098.1, read on the forward strand.
CCTTAAAGCCATTTTTCATTTTTTCATCAACAAAAGCGATGATTTCCTCCATTTTTGACGAAAATCCCGCAATCATCGAGCTTTCAAACTCCACGGTGAAATCCGAAACCGTATCGAGAAAATTATCAAGGAAAATCTTTTCTCTTGAGGCGATTTGCGCCATAAGTTCTTCAAAATCCGCGTGGGCGCGTTCTTTCAGGGGAAGATTCAGGGCTTTTGCGCTATTTTCGAGGATTTGCTTGTCAAAATTCTGCGCAATCTGGTTAAATCGCGAAAAAACCTCGGTTGATTCGTCGAAAACAATCACAAAATCGTCATCCGCAAGCTCAATCAGGTTTTTTGTATTTTTATTGAAATAGCTTTGAAAATACTCGATTCCCTCGAAATAGGTTTCGTTTTCGGCTTTTTCCGAGAGTTCATCCGTCATTTCGCGCAAAAGGTCGGCGGTATCTTTATTTTCGGTCTTTTTAACCTCCTCTTTTATTGCTTTTACAAAGGATTTTACGTTTTTTTCGTCAGCTATGAACTTATAAACGGGCAGGATTTCGACCGAATCTGTTTTTTCGATGCTTCTCTGGGTTTCGTTGTTAAAAAATCTTATATCGGTAATCTCGTCGCCCCAGAGTTCAATTCTGACGGGGTTTTTCGAAAAAGAAAAGATATCGATAATGTCGCCGCGCACGCTGAATTCACCGATATCGCTCACCATTGTAACCCTTTTGTAGCCAAGGTTTACGAGTTTTTTGGAAAATCGGGCGGTATCGATTTCATCGCCTGTTTTTAATCGTACAAGGTTGTTTTCATAAAAGTTTTTGTCCGGAAATTTCTCCAGAAGCGCCCGAACCGGCACCAGAAGCAGTTCTTCTTTATTGAGGTTGCGCAGGATTCCGGTTTGTTCGGCGTATTTATAGAGGTTCGGTGCGACGCCGTCATAAATCGAAATATCCTGATAGGGGAAGATTTTTGCGGGGGTATTATAAAATTTTTCGAGGTCATGTTTGTATTTCAGGCAGTTTTGCTCGGTTGCGGTAACGAAAATCACGCGTTTTTGCGACGCAGCGAGCGCAAGTGTCGTCAGCCGCAGGAACGAAGTAAGCCCTGTTACGGTAAAAGAGCATTTTTTCGACAAAAATGCGCGGATTTTTTCGATATTCAGGAATTTTCTTTGTTTCAGGTATTCGAGCATGGGATAATTTTAACACCGAAAACGCGGAAAAACATCCCTCCCGGCGGGGTGGGTGTTTGCGGGCGGGAATGCGTCAGGTTTACTTTTCCGTTCCGATTCCTCCGGGCACGCGACGCCTGAAGCTTAATGCAAAGATTCTTGAGCCCTCCCCCATAGTCACTACAAAGTAAACCTAACGCATTCCCTTGTTTTTTGAACATCATTTTTTCCACAGGGTATTCAACTTTTCACTTTAACAGCAAGGAATTTGGAAGCAGGTTGGGCTTTCAACCCAACAGCACCCGACGCCTGAAGATGTTGGGGTAGAAACCCCAACCTACTGAATATTATTCATCAGGACACCCGATATTATTTTGAAGACGCTGCCATTTGAGAGCACAAAGTATTGTATCGAGCATATAAATAATATTGTAAAAATCTTTTATAGCCTCATTATTCATATCAACCACCTTTTTATTTGTCTTAGACATGATATTAACATTCATTTAAAACATTGTAAAGCCATATATTAAAATAATTTAAAAATTTTTAAACATGTTATGATACAAAATATGAATTTTAAGCTAGACAAAAAATTTATAAAACTCGGAAGAAGCTGGGGGATGATAATTCCTCCATGGTTTTTTAAAATTTTAGAAATTAATCCACAAAAAGACGAAGTCATTCTTTCAGTGGATAAAAAACGTATAATTATTGAAAAAAAATAGTCAGTAGGTTGGGCTTTCAGCCCAACAGCACCCG
>URHD01000099.1 GCA_900547585.1 uncultured bacterium
CGCCTGGATGAAGTCCAGGCGGCTGTACTTGATATCAAGTACAGATTTTTAGATGAAGATAACGAAAAAAGAAGAATAATTGCTGATTTTTATTCGAAAAATATCAAAAATCCGCTTATTATCCTGCCTGAATCTTATGCCCATGAATCTCACGTATGGCATATTTATCCAGTAAGAACAGCAAAAAGAAACCAACTTCAACAGTTTTTACTTGATAAAGGGATACAAACATTAATCCACTATCCAATTCCTCCGCACAAACAGCAATGTTTTAAGGAATGGAATAATTTAAGCTTCCCTATAACCGAAAAGATACATGAAGAAATTCTTAGTATTCCGATTTCTCCGGTACTTTCAGACACTGAAATGCAAAAAATTGTTGAGGCCATTAATGAATTCAAATAAACTTGCATTCTTCTATCCCTCAAGAGTTGCCGGAGGCGCTGAACTGCTTTTTGCCAGACTTGGAAGTTATTTGTGTGAAAATCTTGGTATAAAGGTCTATTTTGTTGATTATAAAGACGGTTTTATCCGCAGCAATCCTCTTTTTCAGACACTAGACTTTATAGATTACACAGATGGTGAAAAATCTCAAATTCCTGATATTGAAGCTCTTATTACACCAATTTCTAATATTAACAAACTAAACAAAGCTTTGAATTTTGAAAATATTGATACAAAACTGTTGTTCTGGTGCATACACCCGCTCAACCTTCTCCACATTATGCCCAAAGGCACAAAACTTCAGAATTATCCAATGATTTTTCAGAAGTTTTTCCTGAAAGTGTTTTAGAATGAAAAATATTTTAGCAAAATTCAGCTCGCTGAATGCGTGTTATTTTATGGACTTTGAAAATTTAGACTATCAAAAGAAGTTGTTTGACCTTGATTTGAACAAGGATTATCTTCCTGTGTGCTGTACTATCCCTTTTGGGGAGGAAAACAGGGATTTGATTAGTGCTGATGAAATCAATATCTGCATACTGGGCAGACTTGTGAAAGAAAAGGTTTACCCGCTTATTGCTGTTCTTGATAATCTTGTGAATTACAACTCTAAAAAGAAGAAAATTGTGCACATCATCGGTGATGGTGATTCAAAAAGGCTTATTAATGTCGAAAAATACCAGGATAAATTGGATTTGCGCTTTGTGGGCACTGTTTCTGACATATCGAAGCTTCACAGTTATATGCTAAATCACTGTGATATCGTCTTTGCTATGGGAACATCAGTAATTGAGGCTTCCGGCTTGAAAATACCTGCTGTGCTCCTTCCGTATTCTTACAGGCCGATAAAAATCAATGAATTCGCGTATTTTTACGAGGCATTTGATTATGTGCTCGGTACAAATTATAATCTTTATAATGAATTTGCGCTGCATACTTTTGCGGAAATTCTTGATGAAATATACGTAAAAGAGCAAAAAAATCTGCACGGAGCAAAATGTTTTGAATACTCTGTTTCAAACCATACAGTAGAATCTGTTTCTGAAAAATTGATACAAAAAATACAAGATAATAAGCTGAGTTATAATGCTTATAGGGAGCTAATTTAATGCAGAATGAAAATTTTGTTCTACTAATTGGAAATATTGTCACAAAAAGAATAGAAAAAGACGGAATGAACCGCAGAATTGTCGCAATTGATGATATTATCTCCGATTTTAACAAAATATATATTGAAAACATGAAAAATATCAGCACCATAAGGTATTGGGGTAGGTGTTTTTCAAATTGCCTGCACAGATTGTTTAAATCGCCCTCAAGATTTTATAATAAAAAAGTTGATTCCTATAAATCAGTCACAAAACGCAGTCTGGAAGAACTTTTAGATTCAGCGTCATGTATCTACATACACAGCCTTTACAGCGCGATGAAAATCCCGCTTGAATATCTGAAAAAATACAGTCATAAAATTATTCTAGACGTTCATGGCTGCGTTGTGGAGGAAATGCGCTTCGGGAACGTGTGTTCAGACAAAATCAGGCTTGCTGAACTCTATGAGCGAGAATTATTTCCTCATTTGAAAGCGCTTGTTTGTGTATCAGAGAACATGATTGAATTCTACAAAAATAAGTACGACATGAAGCATGTCAAATTTATTAAATTGCCAATTTTTACGTCACAAAAGCTAACTCTGCCATCGTTGCAAGAAAACACAAAAAAATGCAAAATTATATATTCAGGCGGTACTAACAAATGGCAAAATGCGGAACAAATGGTAGAATTAATAAAAAAATTGCCAGAGAATGTAGAAATTAAAATAATTTCACCGGATAAGGACTTTTTTGAAAATTCACTAGGACGACGATCCAATATAACGATAAAGTCAGTATCTCCGGAGCTTATCCAAAAAGAATATGAAGGTTATGACTTTGGATTTATTCTACGTGATGATATTGTTGTAAACCATGTTGCCTGTCCGACAAAACTTATAGAATATATTGGTGCAAATCTTATTCCTATTGTGTCTTGCCCTAAAATAGGGGATTTTGAAAGGCTAGGCTATAAATATATTACAAAGGACGAACTTCTAGGTGGAAATTTACCGGATTCAAAAGCTAGAGCAGAAATGAGGGCAAAAAACATTCAAATACTTGAATTACTTAACTCAGAATGCAATGAATCAGCAAATGAACTGCGAAAACTTGTCAAAGATTCATTTCTGTCTGCATAAAATATCCTTCGCAATAGCTTCCCCCATTGAAAAACAAGAAGTCTGAATCCTCAGCGCAGCCTGCGCCTCAAATGTCGCTGATAAATTGCGCCCGGCAAAGTATAAATTTTTAAACTGTGCTGATTTTAAGCTTTCAACCGGCAAATAGTAGTCATTCACCGCTTTTTCAAGCGTTGACGTATCTTTTTTGTAAGAATGTATGTCAATCGGGTAGCTGGCGTGCAAAACTGGATTTTCAAAGGTTTTCGAGGCTGTCATATCCTCTTTTGAATAAATATATTCGCCCTCAAGGCGCGAAGATTCCCTCACCCCGAGCATATCTGCAATATTTGATATATAAGCTTCCTCAAAGCCCGGAAAATAGCGTTTTACGAAGTTGTAAAGCCGCCAAATCTGCTCTCTGCCCTCCATTACTGCAAAAGAAACATCCTGAGGGTTGTCAGGGTTCAATTCCTTGTCTGACAGGATTCTCGGGCAGTTGAACGCCAGTGTTCCTTTCATCCCTGCAACTGAAAACACCTGAAAATATGCGCTGTCAGCCTCTTTTATCACGCCTTCCCTTATTCCAGCCTCAAAAATGGGTCTTAATGCCCAGCTTTTAGACTTATCCCAGGTATATGCCGTCGACATATGCATTTCACCATTGATTTGGGCACAAGTCGTGACTTCTCTATCCTTATCCAGCTCCATTATCCATTCGCAGAATTTTTTCATATCAATTCCGGAAAGATTAAAGCGCAATGTCATTGGTTGTTCATTTTTTTTGTCAGTCAAAAATTTATGATTTAAAATTTTTCCTAGTTTTGAATTTCCTGTTGAGTCTATAAAATAACCCGATTCGATATATAACGATAATATTCCATTTGAAATTTTGATTTTTTTAATGTTATCATCATAACATTCTGCGTCTTTTACCTCACAACCGAATAAAACTTCGCAACCCGCCTCTTTCATCATCGAATCGAGCGCTATTTTTGCAATTTCAGGGTTAAACCAACCTGTATTCCCGTCAGAATAGGTTATTTGACCGCCATATTCCGACATTTTTTTTACGAATTCATTATAAAACTCACTGTTTATGTTTGCAGTATCCGATTTCATCGCCGGAACAACAAGCGCAGAGGTGATTGACCCGCCAAGGTGAATATTTTTTTCGATAATAAGTGTTTTTAGGCCGTTTTTTGCTGCAATATACCCTGCCGCGCACCCTGCGGTGCCTCCGCCGCAAATGACTACGTCGTACATAGCGTTTCCTCTTTTCTTTTGTATGATTTTATATAGGAACTGGAGGATTGAAGGTTTAAACGCGATTTTTTTGCATTATATTCCTCCAGAATTTTTTCCGGCTGCCAATCTAAATCCGGATCATTAAAAGTAACACCCGCATTTGTTTGAATCAGTCCAAAATCAAATTCATCAAGCCGGTGCTCAATAAAATTTTTATTTTTAGATGCAACTGTTCCCGAGGGCCGTTTTTTTGAATCAAAAGTCTTGCCGACAAAAAATCCCGCCTTGAGCATTGCATTTCTTACCGCAGCAGAATTAGAATATGTGACCAGCATTGAATCCGTATTCATAAGCTCGTAAAGCCGGGCAAAAAATTCTTCACTCCAGAGCGTTGGCAATTTTAATGGCGTAAAAGCGTCCAAAAATACAATATCATATCCGCATTTTGCTGATTTTAAGAAAAGCCTCGCATCCATATAATGCGGTTTGAATGAAAAATTGTTCATTTTAAGGGCTTTCAGTGGCTTTTTATTGCGTTTCGATACGTATTGATAATATATATTATGTAAAAACGAAAGATAGCTTCTCCTGGGGTTATATTTATACCCATCAAATCTGTATTTTTGAAATAAAGCGACCACAGCGCGTGTTAAAAATGGCCTGTTTTTTAAATCTGAAATAACAGAATTCACCTGTTCTATTTCTGAGAAAATATCCTCTTGCAAATTAGCCAATAAAAAATACGAACACGAGCAGTCCCGTAGTCCATCATTTATAAACGGTGAAATTAGAACAAGTTTTTTGTCTATTTCTATTGCGTCGATATGGATTTTTGTTTTTGGCTCGATTTTGGAATCGAAAAGGTAATTTAAAAAGGCTTTTGTGTTATAGCCTATGCCCGAGCATATATCAAGAACCTTTATTTCTTTTTTTTGAAGAAAATTTTTATGAAAATTTAAAGGGCGTATAAATTTTTCCTTTGCTTCCGACAAGGCGCCGTAAGAAGAATGATAAATATCGCCAACATTTCTGTTGTACAGCCCACATGAGCCGTCCATTGTCATTACAAAGTCAATATCTTGTGAAATAGCATTATGCGGCATTTGAGAAAAACTTTTGTCCATAATAACATTATAGATTTTTAATTTTTTTCTGGCTTTTTGTTAAAATATTATCATTATATTTCTATTAGATACAAATTCAATAAGATTATCGTTATATTTCTTATCGATATATGTATTACAAAAAAGAGCACTCAAATTTTTCGATATTGAGCGCTCTTTTTTGTTATTTTGGCAAATTATTTACAGAAAATTCCAAATCTAGCATTTTTTTCTCAGTATTTATTAATTTACTCTCTATAGAATTAAGTTTTTGAATATTCTTTCCCAT
>URHD01000100.1 GCA_900547585.1 uncultured bacterium
GCAAAACGATTAAGTATCGTTTTGCGAGAGGTAGGTAGACTACCGCAGCGTCAGCGAAATTGAAAACAAAATAAACGCTTTGGCCTGTGGCACTCTGCCGAGCAAAACGATTAAGTATCGTTTTGCGAGAGGTAGGTAGACTACCGCAGCGTCAGCGAAATTGAAAACAAAATAAACGCTTTGGCCTGTGGCACTCTGCCGAGCAAAACGATTAAGTATCGTTTTGCGAGAGGTAGGTAGACTACCGCAGCGTCAGCAAAAATCAAGAAAACAAATCAAACAGCCACGGGCCTGTGGCGCAGCGGTAGCGCAGGGGACTCATAATCCCTTGGTCGTGGGTTCGAATCCCTCCGGGCCCAGTTTAAAACTCCCTAATGGGAGTTTTTTGGTTAAGTGTTTAAGCAGACAGCGTAAAAGCTATCAGCTCACCCATTAATTGAAAATAAAGCCTCCTATAACCTGTTAGGCTCTAAAAATCAAACTTCCTGCTTTGCCATCTCAGCCCTTGCTATAACCTGTGATGACTTCAACATCGCATAATTTTCATGCGCTTCTTTTCTGTTTTGCTTTGAAACACTAATGCCTTTGAGCATTGCAGCAGTTAAAATTACCGGGGGTAAAAGCGCTTCAGTGATTTTTAAAGAACGCCCCCAGCCGTTTACAGAAGCAAAAGCACGCGAATTCAAAGGTTCAACAAGCTTTTTATTCAGTGCCGACCCGTTCAACGCAGTTTTTAGCGGCGTTTTCACTGAATCGTTAAGGAATTTAACCTGTTTGGGGAAATTTTTGGTTATATATTTTGATGCAGAATTTTTCAACTTATACAAACCTGCAAGAGAACCGAGCATAGCAGCAAAATCAACTGCAAACCCGAGTACTGGATGGTTTTTATCCGCCTCGTTCAAAGCAGGTACATTCTTGTTTACAAATTTCTTCACGCCGCCCAGAACAACGGCACCTATTCCCAGCACAGCAGCCCAGCGTCCGGCCTGACGGGCACCGGCGGAGAGTTTGCCGGAAAGATTAGCATTTTTGGCAGCAGAAGTAACCATAACATCAGCTGCGGGCAAAGCAAACAAAAGAGTGTTCAAAATTTGGGCTCTGGTTTTTCTCATTTTTTGATTGGGTTCAAAAGCAGCGATAAATCTCAAATCTCTGTCTTCCAGAGAAGAAAACTCCTTCATTTCTTTGAGCTGGCGGGCATGCTGTGAATCTAAATTAGAGGAATCGTGAACATCTGCCATTTTTCTTTTAAAAACCGGCAATTTCGACGAATTATTCACACTGTTTAAATACATGCTCATAATTTACCTACAACCATTATATATTGATTAGAAAAAATTTTGTTAAAATTTATCATTTTTGTTAAAATTTATTAATGAATTCGAAAAATTTCCTTATAAAAACGCATGGCTGTAAGACAAATCAGCTCGAATCAGCGGTAATAGCCGAAAAACTGACGCAATCAGGATATGTACAGGTCAAAAAGCTTGAAGACGCGGGGATTTTCATACTGAACTCCTGTTCTGTGACCTCAAACGCTGATGATGAAGCTCTGCGCCAAATCAGGCATGCAAAACATGTAAACAACGGGATTATAACGGTTCTTACTGGCTGCAGCGCCCAGCTGAAATCACAGGAACTGAAAAACCTTGAATTCATTGATATTATCGCAGGAAATAACGACAAATTCGAAATCGCAGAACTTCTTGCGGAAAAAATCAACAAAGTTACCGACATTTTCAAAATATCGGATTTTAACAACCAGTTTGTACATGATTACGCAAAAACAAGGGGCTATTTAAAAATACAGGACGGCTGCAACAACTATTGCAGCTACTGCACAATACCGTTCGCACGGGGAAACTGCCGCAGTAACAGTGCAGCCAACATAATTGAACAAATTAACAGCTTTCACGAAAACGGAATAAAAGAAGTCGTGCTCACAGGTATACATATCGGGCAATGGGGCGTGGAAAGCGGAAAAACGCTTTTAAACTTGCTTGAAGAAGTTGAAAAAACACCAATTCATCGCTACCGGCTCGGTTCGCTCAACCCGCTGGAAATGGAAGACAGGCTTTTGAATTTCCTCGCTCAATCAGACAAATTCTGCCCGCATTTTCACCTTTCTTTGCAGTCGCTGACAGATAAAACGCTTGAAAACATGAACAGGCATTACAGCGCAGAGCTTTGCCTTGAGCTGATTGGAAAACTCAATGAATTATTCAAACTGCCGTTTCTCGGAAGCGACATAATCGCAGGATTTCCCGGCGAAACCGAAGAAGATTTTGCAACAACACTTGAAAATGTTAAACAATCAGGGCTTTCAAACGTACATGTTTTTCCGTATTCCCTGAGGAAAAACACAAAAGCCGCTGAAATGCCGGGGCATTTGCCTTTGAAAATAAAAAAAGAACGCGCGCAACTGCTCAAAAATGCCGCAAAAGAAAAATTTGAAGAATTTATTATAAAAAACACCGGCACTGTACAAGAAGCACTAATTGAAAAACATCCTGACAAAAAAACAGGGATGTTAAAAGGCGTTACGAAAAATTATCTTAATGTATATTGCCAAAACACAGACAAATCACTTCTTAACACGATTCAGACCGTAAAAATTGTTAAAAGCGAGCCTGAACTGCTTTTTTGTACTATAATTTAACCGGAGGGGTTATGAAAGTCCTTGTAGTACAGAACAACGCCGTATTAAACAATAAAAGCACCAACTTTGACAAGGTGGAAAAGTTGCTTGAACCATATTTGAATGTGGAAACTGACCTGATTGTCCTGCCGGAGGTCTGGGCTGTTGGCTGGGATTGTTCAACCTTTAAAGAAGTAGCAGAACCCCCGGGCGACTGCCCCACAATCGAATTTTTAAAATATCTTGCATACCACCATGAAGCGCTTGTTGTAGGCGGTTCATATATAAGAAAAACTAAGGACGGAGAGTATAAAAACACATGCCCTGTTATCTCGGGCAGCGGTCAGGTGATTGCGTTGTACGACAAAATGCACCTTTTCTCTCACAAGGGCTCTCAGGAGCACAAATACGTTTCCCATGGCGACAGTTTATTAATGCTAAATACCGGAGAAACAAGAATCGGGCTTACTGTATGTTACGACATAAGATTTCCGGAGATTTTCCGCCAGTATTCGCTTAACGGAGCTGAAATCCTTATAAATACGGCGGCATGGGGAAGAAACAAACTTCTGCACTGGGAAATTATGCAAAAAGCGCGCGCAATCGAAAACCAGTGCTACATGCTCGCAGCCGACCAGACCGGATTGATTAAAGATGACGAATACAATCTAGGACATTCAATGGTTATAAGCCCGTGGGGCGATGTTTTAGGCGCTTTGGGCGAAGAAGAAGGCTGTATTCTCGCCGATTTGGACTTGGCGAAATTAAGAGAATTAAGGAGGAATTTCCCGCTTCTTTCCGACAGAAGAAATCATGTTTTTAATATCAAGGAGATAAATATTTATGAATAGTGTGAAAAAGATAGTTTTATCAGGACTTGCAGCTGTGATTACGGGCTGTTTCGGAGCAATGGCGCTTGCGTCAACCGATATCGGCTCAATAGTGGAAAAATCGCCGCTAAACAAGAATGCAATCATCTCTGTTTCAGTCAAAAATGCAAGAAACGGCAAGGTTTTTTACCAGTACAACCAGGAAAAGCTTCTGAATCCGGCTTCTTCATTAAAACTCTTTACGATGAAAGCGGTTTACGAGGAACTCGGGCCTGATTACACCTTTGACACAAAGCTTTATAAAGATTCTGAAAACAATTTGTACATAAAACTCGCAGGCGACCCGTCTTTTACAACAGCAATGCTAAAAGACCTGCTGAACAAGGCTCAGGGCCCGGTAAAAGATGTTATTATCGACGCATCGGCAACTGACGGACTGGAATGGGGCATAGGCTGGATGTGGGATGACGAAACAAACCCCTATCTGCCAAAATACTCGCCTACCACAATCAATGAAAACAAAATTACAGTCACTGTTAACCCGGGAACAGCCGGTTTCGGCCCTGAAATACAGAACAATTCAATCTACAAAACAGGATTTGTTAACCTCGTTAAAAACGGAACAACAAATGAAATAAAAGTTTCCCGCCAGCCATGGCGTTCGGGCGATATAACGGTATTTGAGGGCACTGTTTACACCCCGAGAAATATTGTGCTGCCGATTACCAACACAGAAAGATTTTTTATTGACTGCGTAAAAAATACGCTCGCAACTTTGCATATTAAGCAAACAGGCGGCTACAAATTCGCACCTGTGCCCGAGTATGTAACCGAAATCAACTGTGTTTCCAGCGCACCGCTCAAAAAACTCATCGGAAACACCCTGAAAAACAGCAACAACCTTTACGCCGAGCTCCTTTTAAAAGCTGCCGGCGCAAAATCAACGGGAAAACAGGGCAATACAGCTGACGGCGTAAAACTTTTCGAAAAATATTTCGCAGATTTGAAAGCAACAGCGCCGATTATTGTTGATGCAAGCGGAGTTTCCAGAAATGATTTAATTTGTACTGACTGGATGACTACAGCCTTGAACGCAATGTATGCAGAGAAAAATTTCAGAGATTACGAAATCCTCATGGCAAAACCCATTGAAGGCACGCTCGCAAACAGGCTCCTTGACATAAGCAAAAATCTTCGGGCAAAAACCGGATCAATCAGCAACGTAAGTTCATTTACCGGCT
>URHD01000101.1 GCA_900547585.1 uncultured bacterium
CAATCTGCTCCTGGGTGATATTGAGGCCAAGTTCTTTTTCTGTTTCTGCCAGAGCACGACCACGCCAAGCGCGAGTGCAACGGCAAGAATGATCAAAAGTGCAATAATTACAATAGTTCCTTCGATTGTCCTGTACCTCGTTTTTCTATATATACACATCCCCTCACGTGCACGCACGCGGGGTTGAATTCAATATGCATATGTTAAATTATAATTAATTCATAATATAAAAATTTTTATTACTTTTACACTAATGATATAGTAGCATATTGTGCCGAAATTTGAAAGTTTTTTTGAGAATTTGATAAATTCTAATGATATCCGAAACACACTAACACCTTTTGCACAGACAGTTTTATTCAGAAATCGCCTGATTTACCTTTTTAGCCAAACGAAAGACAAACGAATTTTCGTCTTTTAAAAGATTTTCTCCTTTTTCAAGCCTCTTAAGCTCGCTTGAACTAAATGTATCAGAAACATCATAAAGCCGGTTAGCAGAACCGTTAACTCTGGCAAAAGTACCTTTCATTTTTATGTTTTCTTTTGCGTCCGGCATTCCGAGCAGCCTTTTAAAAAAGCGGAAAATCGGGCGGTCATGTATTTCCAGATGCAAAAATTGCTCCTCTTTAAAAGGAACCGACGTAATCCCCTCAGATAGCTGTTTTTGTAAAGGTTTTTCTATTTTATTGAAAAAACAAACTCCAGTCGTAGTTTTTCCACGAAAAATCCCAAATCTAATCATAAATCTGCCTTTCAATGTTTTTTCAGAGCTAAAAATATTTTAACCGGCTAAAAATTAATTTGAAAGCAGATTTAATAATAAAAAGCCTGCCGTAGCAAGCACGGCTCATTCTTTAAGCAATCCTTTGACAACTTTATAGGCAATTTCTAATTTTTCGCCCTCAAGCCCCTGAACAGAAAGACAAATTTCATTAATAAGGTCTTTTTCCTGCCTTAAATGGTCAACAGCAAAAAGCTCCTCCGGTGTAGTTTCAAGAGCGTTAATAATTTTATCAAGAGTTTCTGCAGTACAAAAATTTTCGCCAATTTCTATCCCGCTCAATGTTCGCTGCGAAATATTCACCGCTTCCGAGAGGGCTTCTTGCGTAAGTCCTCTTTTTATTCTCATTCTTTTTATTTTTTTTCCAAGCTCTTTTTTTATTCCCATTGGAGTTTCCTTGAGATTTAATCTCTGATTTTTCAAATATTAGATATCTGATTGTATTGTATATTAACTTTTGTAAAGCTGTAATGAGGCTTAATTGCTATATTTTGGACTAATATGAAATTTAACATCATAAAAGTTAGCAATTTTATAAAAACAAAAACCTTTAATAAAACATAAGCAAGTAAAAACAAACATATTAAAGGAAAGGAAGGTTTTTATGACAAATTTTACAACACAATTAGTAGCAGGCCCGGTAGTTTCTTCATTTGCATCAAAGGACAAAGGTTCTTTCGGGAACAAGATGAATTGTGCAGGTGCTCAGATGAAAAACAATCTTATAACAGGGCTTCAAGCCACTGCCGTCGCAGGCGCAGCAATCGGAACAACCGCAGCAGCAGTAAAATATAACACAGTCGGCACTACGCTGGCCAGAGCTTTCGACAAAGCCGCAAATGCTCTGGGCAAATTAGCCGGCACAAAGGATTTGGCAGGAAAAATCAACAAAAAGCTGGCAAAATTGATTTCAAAAGGGGTTACAAAAGATAATGCAAACCTCACCCCTGAAAAACTCAAATCTTTGACAAAAGGGCTCAAAGGCTTTAAGGCAGGTGCGTTGATTAGTGCAATTGCTTTGCCGGTTATTAGCAACATAACCAACAAACATTTTTATAAAATGGGCCAAATTGACCAGAAATACACGGACAAAGCAAAATTAGAGAAAAACATTTAATTAATAAAACATTTCGCCCCCTACATTCTACATTCTAAGCCGGATAATACAAATATCCGGCTTTATTATAGACTAAACTCTTTCAATTTCTTCAAAAATGAACTAAAATTAGAATCACGATGAAAAACATTGCAAAAAAAATCAAAACCTCGCTCCCGACGACGGTTTCACAGGCTCTTGAAGCCATAAAAATTAACAAAGGCGATTTCAGGTGCTATCTTGTGGGCGGTGTTGTCAGGGATTTGCTTTTAGGGTGGGAGATTTTTGATGTTGATATAACGGTTGAGGGTGACGCAATTGAGCTTGCGGAATTTCTTGAATCAAAAACTTCTGCAAAAATTCTCCAAACGCAGCCGGAGCTCAGAACAGCAAAAATGAAGTTTGAAAATGGCGTGGAGATTGATTTTGCATCAACAAGAACAGAAGTTTATCCGAAAAAAGGTCACCTGCCGGTTCTTGAAAAAACAGGATGCGGACTAAAAGAAGACGCCTTGCGCAGAGATTTTACAATAAATGCAATGGCTGCTTCTTTAAACAGTGAAAATTTTGGCGAAATTATTGATAACACGGGCGGTTTAGAGGATTTGGGAAAAAAACAGCTCCGGATTTTGCACAAAGGCAGCTTCATTGACGATCCGACAAGGATAATAAGGGGGCTGAAATTCGCGGTGCGGTTCGGATTTGGGCTTGAAAGAGGGACAAAAAGGCTTCAAGACGATTATTTGTCCGCGCCGAACACAGATATTTCATACTCTCGGTTAAAATCCGAGCTTATACAGGCTTTTTCGCTTCCTTTTCCGCAGGTTTGGGACAAATTTATTTCTCAAAAGATTTTTAGGCTCATAAATCCTGATTTTGACAAAAAAATCGATTCAAAAAACGCAATCGGGCTAATAGAACGATTTTCTCCGGAAAATCGCTGGCTTGTTTGGCTTGCGCCCGTTTTTTCCGGTACTTCGGCATTAGAGTTGATGAATTTTACAAAAATTGAAAAAAAAATAATCACGGATTTAGAAAAAGCCTCAAAAAAAGCTCCGCCCTGCACGAATATCGAGGTTTACAAGTTTTTCAATGCGATGGAAAAAGAAGCTGTGATTGCGTATTATCTTTTGACCAATAATGCCTCTGCTCTTACGTTTTTGGACGAAATGGACGGAATAAAGCCGCAAATAACGGGGGAAGATATTCAAAAAGCGGGCATGCCTCCCGGCGGGATTTATGCAGAAATTTTTGATTTGATTTTAGAAGAAAAACTCTCCGGAAACCTTGTCACACGCGAAGATGAGCTCAAATTTTTAAAATTTTTAATAAAAGAGTTGAAAAAATAATTTCCACATGTATAATAATTTTTACAGACGAATACGCGGGGGTAATTCAGTGGTAGAATGCTTCCTTGCCAAGGAAGATGTCGCGAGTTCGAGCCTCGTCTCCCGCTCCAAAAAAGAATCCTTTATGGATTCTTTTTTGTTATGTTCATTTTTAACGTTCTTTGCGAGGCTCGAACGCTCGAACTTAATGCGGACAAGCCGCTTACGGTGCAAGCACCGTTGTCCCGCTCAAATAAATCCTTTATGGATTCTTTTTTGTTTTGTTCACTTTTAATATTCTTTGCGAGGCTCGAAGGCTCGAACTTAATACAGATAAACCGCTTACGGTGCAAAGCGTTCTGCTCAAATAAAGAATCCGTAAATAATTCTTTTTTGTCACCTCAGATTTTTGATTTATAATTTATCAAAAGATAGGACAATTTCAAGCTTGAAAAAACTTTTCACCATAATTTTACTGTTATTTTTCTGCTCAATGCCGATTTGCGCGCAAAATAGCGCAAAAAATGAAAAAATTATACTGCTGCAAAAAGAAATCGATCGCCACAATTACAACTATTACGTTCTGGACAAACCTGAAATTTCAGATTCCGAATACGACAAGTTATACGAAGAACTCCTTAAACAGGAAAAAGAAAACCCGAACTTCACCGCTAAAAACAGCCCCACGCAAAAAATCGGGGGAATTAGCAAAAATGCCCATAAAATTAAGCACAAAATAAAAATGCAAAGCCTTAAAAAGGTCTATTCCATTGACAACCTGGCAAAATGGTACAATGTAAACAATCCGCACCATCAGCAAATGCTTTGCGAACCCAAAATTGACGGGCTGGCGATAACCCTGATTTACAAAAACGGAAAATTAATAAAAGGCGCAACAAGAGGAAACGGCGAAACCGGCGAAGATTTTACCGAAAACATAAAAACAATAATATCTGTTCCCAAAACGCTCAAAAGACCCGTTAATATTGAAGTTCGCGGCGAGGTTTTTATTACAGGAGAAAATTTTGAAAATTTAAAGGATAAATTCTCAAATCCGCGCAACGCAGCAAGCGGTTCTGTAAGACAGAACAATCCGGAAATCACACGTGCAAGAAATCTTTCATTTTTCGCATATCAGTGCATTGGAGGGGATTTTTCCAAAGACAGTGAGGCTCTGGCTGAACTGAAAGACCTTGGTTTTGAAACGATTCCATACAATTTTGCAAATAATTTTGATGATGTAAAAAATTATATTAATTTGTGGGAAAATAAGCGAAAAACCACAGATTTTCCAACCGACGGGGTTGTAATAAAATTAAATGACCTGAAAAGCCGTGAAAAAGCAGGAATTTCAACAACTTATCCAAACTGGGCAATAGCTTACAAATATTCACCCAAAACAGCCAAAACAACGCTTAAAAATATCGAATTTTCTATGGGAAAAAGCGGAATTTTTACGCCGATTGCGGTTTT
>URHD01000102.1 GCA_900547585.1 uncultured bacterium
CGCAAAACGTGACATTTAGTCACCTTTTGCTCGGCAGAGTGTTCCTTATCACGAACTTTCTCTGACACTATATAACATCCTGCAGGTAGGATAAAATTGCAAGACGACATGTTTTGTGATATTTTTTTCTTACAAACAAGGAAAAATCAGCTGTGATTACAGAAAAGACACCACTGGGCGTTTTAAACAAGGTTTTCGGTTACAAAAGTTTCCGCGGCGAGCAGGAGAATATCATAAACTATATTCTCAAAGGCAATGACGCGCTTGTTTTAATGCCTACGGGAGGCGGAAAATCGCTTTGTTACCAGATTCCGGCGCTTTGTCTTGACGGAGTGGTGGTTGTGGTTTCTCCTTTGATTGCGCTTATGCAGGATCAGGTTTTTGCGCTGAAAGAACTGGGTGTAAAGGCGGAATTTTTAAATTCTACGCTGAATTTTACACAGGAAGAGGAGATAACAAACGAACTTTTGCAAAACCGGCTGGATTTGGTCTATGTTTCGCCGGAAAGGCTTAATATGGAAAGTTTTCAGCAGATTCTTTCAAAAACAAAAATCTCGCTTTTTGCAATCGACGAGGCGCACTGTGTTTCGCAATGGGGTCACGATTTTCGACCTGAATACACAAAATTTTATATGTTGAAAGAACTTTTCCCCGAAATCCCCCGAATTGCCCTCACAGCGACGGCTGATGAGGCTACGCGCGACGATATTATCAAAAATCTTCACATGGATGGATGTAAAGTTTTTATTTCAAGCTTTGATCGCCCCAACATACGCTATACCGTGCAAATCAAGGACAAAGAACGAAAACAGCTCCTTGATTTTATAAAAACCGAACATCCCGACGATTCCGGAATCGTTTATTGCAATTCCAGAAAACGTGTGGAAGAAATCGCCGAATTTCTGCAAAAAGAGGGATTCAATGTTCTGCCGTATCATGCAGGGCTGGACAAAACCGTGCGCGAAGCCAATCAGGACAGGTTTATCAAGGAAGATTCCGTTATAATGGTTGCTACAATTGCTTTCGGGATGGGCATTGACAAGCCTGATGTGCGTTTTGTTGCTCATCTTGACCTGCCGAAATCAATGGAATCTTATTATCAGGAAACCGGACGCGCAGGGCGTGACGGGCTGCCGTCAGACGCATGGATGGTTTACGGGTTAAAAGATATTGTGCAGCTGAACATGTTTATAAACGGCTCAGCCGCCTCTGAGGAGCAGAAAATGCTCGAAAGAAGAAAACTCAACGCGCTTCTTGGCTATGTTGAGGCTGTATCTTGCAGGCGGAAAATGCTTCTTGAGTATTTTAACGAATATTATCCGACGATGGGCTGCGGAAACTGCGACAATTGCCTTAATCCGCCTCTGAGTTACGATGCAACGGTTGATGCGCAGAAGGTTCTTTCCTGTATTTACAGGATAAAAAGCGACAGATTCGGGTTCGGGGCTGCGCATGTTGTGGATATTTTGATGGGAAAAGAGTCCGAAAAGGTTCTCAAATTTTCGCACAACAGGCTTTCTACTTTTGGAATAGGAAAAGACCTTGACGCGCGCCAGTGGCAGTCGATTATACGTCAGCTGGTGATTATGGGATTTATTGATGTTAACCCCGAACATATGACGCTCAATCTTACAAAAGAATCCGTAAAGCTGCTCAAAGGCGAGATTCATATTCAGTTGAGGAAGAATATTCTTCTTCCGAAAGCCAAAAAGCCCAAAAAAACAAAGGAATTTTTCGACGCTTATATCCAAAACGAAGGGGATTCAGAGCTTTTCAAAAAACTCAAGGCTCTTCGCATGGAATTTGCGAGAGCAGAGAATATTCCGCCATACATTATTTTCCACGACAAAACTTTGCAGGAAATGGTTTATTTAAAACCGGATTCGCTGGAAAAAATGGGCGAAATCAGCGGCGTGGGCGAGAAAAAGCTGGAAAAATACGGGGAAGCGTTTTTGCGGGTTTTGCAGGCAGGTTAAGTGCTGTTTTGGTTTTTAGTTAAACCTGAGGTCATGACTTTCGCCCCATCAAGCCGTCATTCCTAATTTATTTCGGAATCTCAAGGTCTTTACACATCAACTTCAATCCCGCAACCCTGAATCAAGTAGGCTTGGCTTTCAGCCCAACGGCTTCCGGCAAAAAAACAGGTTCTGATGTTTGCTGCAGTTGGGGTGGAAACCCCAACCTACTTTAAAAACACTGGTTGACCCCTCACCCCGTTTCCGCCATCAGTGAAGCGGGCTCTCCCCAAGGAAGAGGGAGAATTACTTTGTAAAAAATTGTTTAAGGTATAATAAAAGCATGACTAACGAAAATGTTGCAGAAGTTTGGAATTCGGTTTTGGCTATTCTGGAGAAAGAGATTTCTCCATCGACGTTTAACACGTGGATTCAGCCGCTTGAACCCCAGTATTACGACGAAAACAATTTTGTCGTGCATACCGGACAATCTTTTGCACCCGGAATGCTCAGAAAAAACCATCATGAAGAAATTGTCAACGCAATAAAATCTGTTGTTGGCAAGGAACTTGAGATAAAAATAATTTTTGATGAAGAGTTGAAAAAAAAGCTCGAAAAGAAAAGCAAAGCAAAAAAAACAGAAGAAGAAACAGCACCGAACCGTCCGAAATACGACAGTTTGACCCAGATGCAATCATCAAATTTGAATTTAAAGTACAAATTTGAAAATTTCGTTGTCGGAGCGAACAACAAACTCGCCTATGTAGCCGCAAAAGCCGTAGCCGAGAGCCCCGGCGTAAAATACAACCCGCTTTACATCTACGGAGGCCCGGGATTAGGAAAAACACACCTTATGCAGGCAATCGGGCATTATATTATTAAAAATAAGCCGTCTTTAAAGGTTAAATTCGTTCAGGCAGAAGAATTTGTAAATGACGTTGTGAACGCGCTCGCACGCGGATATGACACAATCGACAAAATGAACAAATTCAGAAACAAATACCGCAAAGTCGATGTGCTTTTGATTGATGATATCCAGCTAATTGCCGGAAAAACCCGCACGGAAGAGGAAGTTTTCAACACTTTCAACACTCTTCACAGCGCAGGAAAGCAGATTGTTATAACTTCCGACCGCACTCCGAAAGAAATCCCGTCAATCTCCGACAGGCTGGTCAGCAGGTTTGAATGGGGGCTGATGGCGGATATTCAGGTGCCTGACGTTGAAACAAGAATGGCAATTTTGAACAACCTCGCAATCAGCTCAAACATTGAGGTTCCGAATGCGGTGATTGAGTTTCTCGCAACGGTATATGCAAGCAACATCAGGGAGCTTGAGGGCGCATTTAACCGCGTAACTGCTTATGCAAGCATAAATGAGGTCGAATTGAGCATTGAAAATGTCAAAAAAATAATAAATTATTCGGAAAAGACCAAAACTATCACGTTTGAGGGTATTGTGGACGCTGTTGCGTCGCATTACAACATTCCGCCCAAAGAAATCAAAGGTTCTGCCCGCCAGAAAGAGATTGCCGAGGCGCGTCAGGTGGCTATTTATCTTGCACGTGACCTGACGAAGCAGAGTTTTCCGGCTATTGGCGAGTTTTTTGAGAAAAAACACACTACCGTGCTTTATTCTTATGAAAAAGTAAAAGAGGAGATTCCGACGAATCATTCGCTTGCGAAGACGATTTCGGATATTACGTCGAAAATTACCGGATAATAAAAATACGGAAATTGCAGGATTTATCTTTTCCGTTCCGATTCCCCCGGGCATTGCGTAAGGAAAGCTTCTTATTTTCGACTCTTGAACCCTCCTCCATAGTCACTTCAAAGATAAATCCTGCAATTTCCGCCCGACAACAAATAAATTCTGAACAATCCTCCAAAAACATTGTGATATAATATTAAAATTATGATTCTAACCGAGTTTTCGACATTTTTACAGAAATATTACGAAGAACGGGGTTCATTATCGGAAAAAGACGTGAAAACGCCCGTATTTCTGCTGTTTTTCTGGATAAAAAACAAACTCGAAACACCTGCATCCACAAATGTCGACAAAATCTTGCAAAAAGAAATTTATATTGCAAAAAACAAAGCACAAGACTTTTTTATGATTGGAAAATCACCGAGCGGTCGAAAGCTAATCAACGCATTGTACAATTTTGCACTGAGTTTTGAACAGCAGCAATATGCAAGATGGATTCATGAGCGAAAACCGCAGGATTTTAAAAATTGTTAAAACATGCACTACGGGCATGTTTCCATGCCATTTTTTTGAGCTATCATGGTCAGTTTTTGGCTGTAGATAACTTGTTCAAAACTTGTTCAAAAGTCAAATTTGCCTGTTAATAACTTTTCAAAATGTTCAAAACTGTATATAACTTAAAAAGTTCTTGAAAGTTGTTGAAAAGTTTTGAACAATCTTTACACAATGTTATGAACAGCTTTTTTCTTATTATATTTGGGTTACAATAGTTTTATACAGAAAAACGACGTGCTTATTACTATTATTATTTATATTATTATATTATATTAATTTATAATATTAAAAAAGGA
>URHD01000103.1 GCA_900547585.1 uncultured bacterium
GTAGCACCGGTGAAAACGCCCGAAGATATTGAAAATTTCTGCCCTCAGGTAAAGTGCAGAAAATTCTATGTTTATCATCACAAATTTCTTAACAAAAATTTTGATTATGTTAAGGAATTTATAGAAACAGCTCACAAGCATGATGCAAAAATTTATGTAACATTCAAACACAACATCACAGAAGAAAATCTTGCTGAAATCAAAAAATTCATAAATTATCTCAAAGATACAGAGATTGACGGTATTTTTATAAACAGCTACGCGATTCTTGAGGCAATAAAAACACATTCATTGCCATACAAAGTCATTATTGATTCCTATTTTGACATTCATAACCTTTCGGGGATTGATTTTGTCAACATGTTCCACAAGGTTGACCAGCTGATTATCACGGAAGAAATTTATATGAAAAATATTGCAAAAATTAAGCAATATAAAAACATTTCACTGGCAATCGACTCGGACAACATCCCGTGGTGCGCAGAGGAAATAAAAAAACTGCATGCCATTGATTCCGTAGTAATAAAAGGGAAATTTGCGGATTCTCAGGAGATTCTGGATGGAATTCAGCTTGTGGAGAAGATTATGGCAAAGCCAAAAGTCTTTAAAAACCAGAAACTTCCGTTCAAGCATGTTCGAAAAAGCATTTACCAGACAAATCATTTTTGCGGTGAAATCATGAGCGCAGAGGGCTCGGATTTTAAGTTCAGCAGGAATATTCAGAAATTTGAATGGGAAAACAAGCGCCCGAGGCTGAAAAAAGAGTTTGATTATTCAACGCTCGATTTGCCCAAAATCAATCTGCGCCTTTCTTCGCTTGCCCAGCTCACGGAAGTCAAAAATTTCATGGCAAAAGTCGGTTTTAATCCTATTTATTCAATAGAATACGGCGAAATCTTAAGCACGGCAGACCTTGCCAAAAGCAGTTTTAACGAAATCATCAAAAAAGTTAAAAAATTCTGCAAAAATTACGGAATAAAATTGCAGCTGAGCACCCCGAGAATACTTATTGAAAGGGATTTTGACCGTGTTTACGAATATGTAAAAAATCTCTGCCTTGAAGACCCCGTGCCATCCTCCATAATAATAAATAACATAGGCTACCTCTGGGCATTCATAAACGACGAAGAACTCCACAGAATCCCCGTTGAAATCGGTCAGGGCATAAATCTTTTAAACAGCATGTCCATAAAATGCCTTAACAATCTTCATCCCATAGAAACCATTGATTTCAGCACGTTTGAGAACATAACAAACATCAAAAACTGCATAAAAAAAATTAAAAATATCATTCCGAACAAAAAACTTACGATTGCGGGCAATGTGAGGATTCCCAGCCTTGGATTATGCCCGTTAAACAACGACAGCGAAATAGTTTCGCGTCTTTCGTGCAAAGCGCCATGCCACAACGGCAATTATGCGCTCAAAGACCCGTCTTTGAAAAAGGTTTTTCCATTTGTTGTTGACGGTTTTTGCAGAATGCACATGTTTAAAGATTATATTCTCCACTTATACGAACATCTTGAAAAATTAAGAGAAATCGGCATAAACGAGTTCGTTATCGACCTGAGTGATTTGCCGCCAAAGTATGTTTCAATACTTTTAACGCATCTTTTTAACACAATTGCCGGTTTTGAAACTTCAAAATTCGAAGATACGGACGAGTACTGCATTTCGCTGTTATAATTCGCTAAAAAATCTAATCTAGTGTCGCCTTTTCTAATCGTTACTCAAAAATCACGGGAAATGGGATGAGGGAGGTTATTTTTCCGTTCCGATTCCTCCGGCATCCGACGTTTGTTTACATAAATTCTTACTTTAAGAAGCCTCCCCCATAGTCACTACAAAATAACCTCCCTCATCCCATCACATCACATCACATCCCAATCCATCTCGCCTCATCCAACCCGAATTATGTTACGATTTTGTAAAATTTATGTAAAAAAATGAACATGCTTTACGTTCAAAGTGTTTAATATAATATAAGCGACTTGGCTTGGAAAAGGAAAGTGAAGGTTTAAATGTTCAGTCCCGAAATGATGAGATTTTTGTTAACGCGCGACAACGAAGAATACACAAAAGAAAGCAAGAAAGAAACGGAAATAAAACAAAACCTTATTTTCCGTCATGCCGCATTTGCGACGGTTCCGGTTGAAATTAAGGAATAAAAAAATTTTTAAACAAAAAAATGAGGCTTTTTAAAAGCCTCATTTTTCGTATTATCAACAATTTTTAATCAATCAAAGCGTTAATTTCAGCCACCATCTGCTCAGGATCAACACCATGAACTTTTGCGCCTGCTTCAAGGTTTTCAAATCTGGCAGCAGCACATCCGATGCAGCCCAGCCCGTATTTTGCAAAAACCTCCAATGCCTGCGGATAATTTTGTACAATCTCTATTATACCCATTTCTTTTGTTACTTTTCCTGACATTTTTTAATCCTTTCCGCCAATGTTTTCATTGACTTTTTCAGTAATTCTATTAATAAGAATTATACAATACAAAAAGCATTTTTGACAGGGGCGAAAGTTGGATAAAGCGAAAAAATTGCTAGTAAAACTGTTAATTTATCTAAAAAACAAAGATATTAACCGTCCGATAGGGCTGAAATCACTCGGGCTAAAGGTTGAATACTTTGAAAGTATTTACAAAAACCATTTTTCCAGCGCAAAATTCTGCGGAAAAATCGTTTCACCCGTGCAGGATACGCCGTTTTATTTCGGGAGCTGTAATTAAAGAACATCTCCTTTTTGGCTCTGAACATTTCTTATAACAGTTTGAACATTGCCTTCTGCAAAGAAGTTTTTCGGGTTTAAAAACATGTTTATGCGGTCGGCTGTTATGCTTCTCATTGATTCAACAATCGTAGAACGTCCGAGGAAGACAACTTCGTTGAATTTTCCGGTTTTTGGGTCGGGGTAAACGGTTGCTTTCGGGCCTTTTGCATCGTAATCCTTATAAATCACATGAACCGCACCATTCGCCATAAGGGTGTTCGTTTTTTTGTTGTACTGCTGTCTGTCCGCCCAAACTTTAATTCTGGAATCGTCCATAAGCACGTCAGAATGGGTATTTCCCGTAGCCCATGCTTCTTCGGTAATTGCATCGTAAACAAACTGATTGCCAGTGATAATGCTGTCCTCCTGCTTGAGTTTGCCGTGACCGGTGAGGGTAATTTTTTTCAAATCGCCGTCTTTGGTAAGGTTTGCAACAGCTTTATCCGAAAAAGTTTCGATATCTTTGTAATAAATTATTACACTGCCTTCTGCTGTCAGCGTTTTTGTATTTGTATCATATTCCTGTGTGTCAGCGGTGATAATTACTGTGGGTTTCAGGTTCCCGTCTTCTCTGACCGTCGTTTGTGTGTTCCCCTCGGCCCGTACGGTTTTGTTTAAGAGCGACATTTTTAAAATATTTGATTTAATTTCGTTTGTTTTGCCCTTTTTTACCTCAATAACGTAAGGCTGGTCAAAAAACACAGCTTCTGTGAGTTTTTTTGATTTCGGGTCAATATTAACTTCGGCACGCGGGCCTGTAACCGTCAATTCTTCGTATTGAACTTTAACATTACCGTCGAATTTAGCCTTATTTTCTTCCATTTTAAAAGACTGTCTGTCAGCGGTAATCGACAGGTCATTTGCAAATACGGCAGTGATTGTCGCTGCGCAGAAAGCTGTTATTAACATAAATATTTTAAAGTTTTTCATTAAAATTCCCCTTGCTGTAAAGTTCGGTTTTTGAACGGCCAATAATTTTTACTTTTGTTTGCTGATTGCTCAAAATAGCTTTGTCGCTAAAAGTTCTGATTTCGCCGTATCTTCTTATGATGACATTTCCCGAAGCGGTAATATCATCCTCTTTCCCTGTCCAGACAAACCTGTCGGCTTTGACGTTTGTACCGTCTTTATAAATTATATAGGTATCATCATATAATATTACTTTTTTTGTATTCTCGTCAAATGTGCCTTTTGTCGATTTCATGCTCAAAACGACCTTGTCATCATCATAGAAGTTGCCAATAAGGTCATAAAGTATTGCGACTTTGTTTACACTGTCGTAATAGCCGCTTTCTGCGTATAATTCCCAGAATTTTTTATCATCTTTTGTTTCAGTGATAATCAGATTTTTAATGTTCAATTCCTGTTTTTCACCGGCGCTGGTGAGCACGCTCTTTTTAAAATTGCGCGTAATAACTCCTGCGGAAATAAATGCCCACAGGCATCCCACAATTACCAGAACAAGAATAACGATATACGCGATTTTTCTTTTTTGCATACTATGATTTTAGCACAGAAAGGAATTTATTTATCTTATAAATTTCACATTTCGCAATTTTTTTTAATATTGAGCAAGGACTCCGCCCGAAACGATACTCAATCGTTTCGCACGGGTGTGTGAGGAGGGGGAAAAGGAAAAGCCCCATTGTGAATACAGTGGGGTTTGAGGTTTATGGATTTTTGGTGGTGTGGTTTAGTTATCTTTGCCTAGGTGCCATCTGAGG
>URHD01000104.1 GCA_900547585.1 uncultured bacterium
TTGACATTGCTAAGTTAATGAAATCGGTCGATGAGGGAAAGATATTATCAGAGAAATCTACCGAGTTTTTGAACAATCTCATGGTAAATACAACTACAGGAGAAAATAAAATTAAAGCGGGGCTGTCTGAAAGTGTTATTATCGGGCATAAAACAGGGTCTTCGGCAAGAATAGACAACAAAATTAAGATTGCGGACAATGACGCTGCTTTTGTTATTTTGCCTGATGGAGAGGTATATTACTTAGTTGTGTTTTTGCAGGATTCTGTACTGTCGGATTCGGAGAATGCTGATTTGTTTCGTCGGATTTCTAAAGTTGTGTTTGAAGAATTTTCCCGAGGGTGATTTTCGGCTACAGGGTAAAGCTAATACTAAAAAACCGGCTTTCAGCCGGTTTTAAAAAAGGAAGAGGTGGGATTCGAACCCACGGTACGCTACAAACGTACGACAGTTTTCAAGACTGCTCCAATCAACCGCTCTGGCACTCTTCCAAATATCGATTGGGGTAAGATTATATTAATAAAAAAATACAAAATTGTAAAGACTTCTTTTTTGATGTTTTTTAAGCGAAGAATTTAAATAATTATTGCATGAAAAAATTTATATGATATAAATATAGATACAGTTTAATATTTTATGTAATGCCTTGGTAGCTCAGCTGGATAGAGCAACCGCCTTCTAAGCGGTAGGTCATTGGTTCGAATCCAATCCAGGGTATTTTTTATTGCTCCTATAGCTTTTAAAAGTCTTCATCCGCCTCAACATCATCAATCTCTTGCATATCCGGCTTTCCTACGACAATCTGCGAAAGCTCAAGGTTAAAATCTATATCAACCTTTTCATTTTCGCTAAAATTCAATTTTTTAACGTATTCATCCGGAATAAGAACGGCATAACCGTCGTCTGTGTTTAAAATTCTTGTTTTCATAAAAATTCTCCTGCTTTTTATTATGAAAACCTTTTGAACTTTAAAAATCATCCTGCTGTATATCGCATGATGGCTATTATTGTTTTATACCGTGCCTAGCGTATTTATTTAAGTCTGCAAGCCTGCGTACAAGGTCAATGTCAACATTTTCGCTCCATCTTGCAGGGCAAATGTCAATTCCGCCGCGGCGCGTGTAAAGTGCACAAACGAATAGCTCGTCGTCCTTGTTTAACAAATCAAAAAGCCGTTTGTAAATCATTTCGACGCATTCTTCGTGAAAATGATACTCGGCGCGGAACGAACAAAGGTATTTTACAAGGCTTTCTTCTTTTATGTGTTTTGAGGATTTGTAATAAATAAAAATATCCCCAAAATCCGGCTGGTGCGTTACACGGCAGTTTGAGCGTAAAGAATCAAATGTTAAATATCGCTTTTGCTCTGCCGTTGCTTCTTCTGTTTTGAGCAGCAAAGGCGATTCTTTGAAATTTTCAATTTTTAAACTGCTTTCATCTACACAATCCAGAAGATTTACAAAATTAGAAAATATTTCCTCGCGTTTTGCATTATTGCTTATAAAATTAATTTCAACCGGCGTTTTTAGCTTTTCAGTCAGATCTTTTTCTATTTTTTGTTTGCAAATCTTCAGGCACTCCTGCCTGTTTTGACCGAAACGGCTCATATTAAATGAGTTCAGGTATAATTTTAGGGATTTTGATTCTACGAGGAATTCGTTTTTGCAATCGTATTTCATTTTCATTAATGAGGTTACAGGCAGCCCGTTTTGGGTCATTGCAGAAAACTCATAGGCGTGCCAGATGTCAACTCCGTCAAAAGGCAGGGCGTTATTTTTTATGCCGTACTGTTCGCGGTTTTCAAACCGCGGTACTGCAACCAGAAATGACGGGTCATAAGATTCTGCACTATCGACCTTTTTGCCTAAAAATTTGGAGGCTGTTTCATTGGTTTTGTTTGACATAACATCTAATCTAGTGTCGCCTTAGGCGATTCTTACCTCTCATCAAATATGACTAAATGTCATATTTGATTCGGCAGAGTGCGAACCACCCAAGGCTCACCTTTTCTAATCGTCACTCAAAAAATTCGTTCACGTCTTCCTTTCGCAAAACGTGACATTTAGTCACCTTCCCGCTCTCGCCATTAGCGGGGCGGGCGGCAGAGTGTTCCTTATCACGAATTTTTCTCGGACATTTTTTATTTTAGAACGGTGAAGAAATTATATCAAAGTGAAATCTTCCGCTTTTCTGGTTAATTTCCCTTGTTCCAATCCCCCAGCCCCAGTAGAATCGGGCTGTCATGTATTTTGAAAGCCCTACTCTCAGCCCAAAACCTGTACTGGTTAAAAAATCATGGTTCTGCACATGTTGATCATGTTTAAAAGCCGCACCATGGTCAACGAAAGTGGCAAATCTAATATTGTCACGCATTGCATAGGTTTTGTACTTTCTTGTTTCTCTGTCTTTTGTAAAAGGCAGGCGAATTTCTTTCGGCAAAATAGGAATAGGGAAAAGAACTTCTATGCTCGTTACATAAGAAGAAGGCCCGAGCATTAAACTTTCGGAATAGCCTCTGACTGTGGACATACCGCCGATTTGGGATTGCTCGATAAAAGGAATGTCAAAAGGGCTGTATTGACCGGAGATTTTGCCGGTTAAGGCGATTCCGTTTTTAAAATATTTTATACCGAACAAATCGCCGTTGTATTTTGCAAAGTAATTATCGTGTCCGAGAATCCTGTCTTCAATAATACCATTTGTTGCAATGTGTGAGGTGTAAATATAAGCTGAATTGAATCTGTATGACGCATTAAAACCTGTGACAAGGTTTGAGCTGTTTAGCTTTGTGTATTCAAAACCTCTGATGTCATTATTTGACATTTTTCGGTTCACGGAGGCAATTGCGTTTACTGATAATCGTTCGTTTTGAATTAAAGGATGTGTTGCATAAGCAGAAAAGACGTGGATTTTGCTGCCTAAGTCCCAAACCTTATAATCGCCCCGTGTAACATCAGATTTGCCGTACATATAAGATGCACCGAGCCTTGTTCCCTGTTTGTTTATTGGAAAATTGTAATCAACGTATGGCGTAAATGATGAATGAGCGAAGTTTATTGCTCCGGTAAACCTGTCCTGAACGCCAAATACGCTGTCAGTAGAGAGAATTGCACCACCTCTAAGCTGGCCGGTTGCTGTTCTGCCGAAATTGTCCCAGGTTCCGGAAAAATGAACCGGAAACTGTTCTTCGGGCGAGATGATTACGTCGGTGGTTCCGTATGCTTCACCTGCTTTTAGCCTGGCTGTTAGTTTTGTGCCTCTGGCGTTGAGATTAAATTTGCGTAAATCCTTTTCCAGCTGCATCATGTTCAGTACATCACCCTCTTTTTGGGTAAGTCTGGATTTTAGGAAAAAAGTCCTGTTGTATTTGTTGTTTTCAACTATTATTCGTCCGATTCTCGCTTCAAGAAGCTCTACATGCAAAGTTCCACCTTTGAGTTCGGTTGCAGGAATGTAGGCTTTTGCTGTTATACAATTTTTTTTTAAATACTGAGTGTTGATTAAATTAATATAGTTATTTATATCTTCAGCAGTGAGGTCTTTGTTTTCAACAAGTGATTTGAATTTTTCAAGTTCTTCTTCTGAAAAAATCGCTGATTCACTGAACGTTACATTGTTAATCTGGATTGTATTTTCGTCTTCAATGGTTTTTTCGGGCAATTTAAGTTCTTCTTGAATCAATGATTCATCTAAATCAGCCTCGTCTTTGTATTTTCCAAAATTACGAAGCATATTGTAGTATTCTCGTGAACGATTGATATCACCCATTTCTGCCTGACCGGGCGTTACATTTGGTAAAAGTAAATCTTTATTGACCGGTTCTTGTGAATCTTTATCATTTTCAGTGTTTTGAATGTGCGCTCTTTTAAATAATTTTTTTGTTTTACTTTTTTGCTTGTTACCTGATTTTACCTTATTTCTGTCTTCTACTGAAGTGTTGTCCTTGTTGGTAAATTCGGGTGATATTATATCTGATTTTACCTGATTGTTTTCTTCAGGTGTGCCGGCAGAAAGTGTCGAAATATGTGCCAGCGGAACAATGTCTTTTAACAATATTTCATCAGGCATTCCAATTTCGGCACATTTTGATGTCTGTGCGCTTAAAAAAAAAGAAAAGAGGAGGCCGGATGTGATAAGAATCTTTTTCATAGATTAAAATGTATCACAACTTTTTTCTAATTCGTGATTTTGTTAAATAATTGTTACAACATTAGTTTTATGGGTTTTGCGGAATTTTCTTTCACTTTATAATTATAAAAATTATAAAATTTT
>URHD01000105.1 GCA_900547585.1 uncultured bacterium
GGACTTCATCCAGGCGGCTGTTAACCCCCTGAAGGATATTATTATATTTAATATTAGAACCATAATTTCTGATTGCACGGATTTTTGCTGCCAGTTCATTATCATTTGTCGTTACGCAGCCACCATCTCCCAGACAACCTAAATTTTTTCCGGGATAAAAGCTAAAACCTGAAGCGTCGCCGAGATTACCGGTTCTTTTCCCCTTGTATATCGCACCATGAGCCTGTGCAGAATCTTCAATTATTTTTAAATTATATTTTTTAGCAATAGTCCGGATTTTTTCCATCTCAACAGCCTGCCCATAAAGGTGCACGACCATAATTGCACGGGTTTTTGATGTTATTTTTTCTTCAATTAAATCAGGGTTAATGTTATAGGTTTTTAAATCAGGTTCAACGAGAACAGGTGTACAATTATTTTGAGTAATAGCAAGAATCGAGGCTATATATGTATTTGCCGGAGCAATAATTTCATCACCAGCACCATAACCATAGCCTTTAATAATCAAATTCAATGCATCAAGTCCGTTAGCACAACCGATGCAGTGTTTTACTCCGCAAAATGCAGCAAAATCCGATTCAAATTTTTCATCTTCTTTTCCCAGAAGGTACCAGCCGGAATCAAGAACACGTTTTATTGCGGCATCTATCTCCGGGCGAAATCTTTCGTTAATTTTATGTAAATCGAGAAATTTAATCATTTTTTTCCTCTGATTTTTTCACAAGATAAGTTTGACCGTCCGAAACATCTTTTGTAACAATGCTTCCGGCTGCAATCATAGCATTTTCACCGATTACAACACCCGGTAAAATTGTGGCATTTGCACCTATTGATGCCCCTTTTTTAATTATTGTTTTCAAGAATTTTTCAGGATATTGCTTGGAGCGGGGGTATTTGTCATTGCAAAATGTAACATTGGGCCCAATAAAAACATCGTCTTCCACCCTTAAACCATCCCACAGCTGAACACCGCATTTTATGGTCACATTGTTGCCAATTTTCACATCATTTTCAACAAAACAATGAGAGCAAATATTGCAGTTGTCACCAATTTCCGCGTCTGGCAAAACTACGCAAAATTGCCATATATTTGTATTCAAGCCTATTTTTTTACTTTGAACATCGCTTGTTGTATGAATCAATTTATCATACTCCCTAAAAACTCGTCATAATCCCTTATGTACTCATTTTCATCATAATATGTACTTGCAAGTACAAGCAAAATTGCATTGTAAGAAAAATCATACATTTCTTTCCAAAGCATTTTGTCTAAATATAAAGCTTGATGAGGGTTATTTAGTTCAACAATTTCCTGATTCTTTCCATCGTCAATTTTTACTTTACAACTGCCGTTTATTGCTATCAGCAGAAATTCTGAATTTTTATTTGCGTGACATCCTCTTGCTACGCCCGGTTTTGTGTCAAAGATATAAAAAATGCGTTTTACATCAAAAGGACAGTTGCTCCCTTCTTCAAATGAAACAAGATGTCCGCGTTCATCACCAAAAACTTTAGTATCAATTAATTTATAATTCATAACTGCACAGAAAAAGTATATCTAACAAATAACTGATTGGCAAATTATTTACATTGTGTAAATTTATTTGTGCTAACATATTGATATGTTCACGGGTATTATTGAAGAAAAAGGAACTATCACTTCACTCGAAAAGCAGCAAAACGGTGCTCTTTTAACTGTTTCGTGCTCAAAAACTGTGCAGGATACAAAAATTGGCGATAGTATCGCTGTTAACGGTGTATGCCTGACAGTTGTTGAAATAGAAAACGATGGATTCAGGGCATTTGCCTCTTATGAAACACTTAAACTCACCACTCTCGGCCTTTTAAAACCAGGTGAGGGTGTAAATCTTGAAAGAGCACTCAGACTTTCTGATAGAATGGGCGGGCATATTGTTTCGGGGCATGTTGACGGGATTGGAACCTTTATTTCTTCAACAAAAATCGGTGATGCCAATAAAATGATTTTTGAAATCCCAGAAAATTTGATGAACGAGGTTGTAAAAAAAGGTTCAATTGCGATTGACGGCGTAAGCCTTACAGTTGCTGAAGTTTCCGGCAACAAAATTGCGACTGCGGTTATTCCGCATACTTATAAAAACACCCTTTTGGGTGATTTACGACCAAATTCAGCGGTTAATATAGAAACTGATGTCATAGGCAAATATGTGAGCAAAATGCTCGTTGCCGGCAGAAAAGAATCAAAAATAACAGCCGATTTTCTGGAAAGGAACGGTTTTATATAATGAATTTAGTTGAAAATATCATAAACCAATTCAAAAGTAACGAAGCCCGCTTTGATACGATTGAAGAAGCAATCGAAACTATTAAAAAGGGTGGAATGGTTATCGTTGCGGACGATGAAGCGCGCGAAAATGAGGGCGACTTGATATGTGCGGCAGAATTTGCAACTGTTGAAAACATAAATTTTATGATTACTGAGGCAAAAGGCATAGTTTGCACGCCAATATCGCCGGAAAGAGCCGAAAAACTCGGGCTCGATAGCATGGTTAAGAACAATACTGATGTTAAGGGCACAGCATTCACACAGAGCGTTGATGCTGACCCTAAATTTGGTGTAACTACAGGCGTTTCTGCGATTGACCGTTCTGTTACGATAAAATTAATTGCAGATGACAACACAAAACCATCAGATTTACGCCAGCCTGGTCACGTTTTCCCCTTAATAGCTAAAAGAGGCGGAGTTCTTGAACGTGTCGGGCATACAGAAGCATCAATCGACCTGTGTAGGCTTGCAGGGCTCAAAGACGCGGCTGTTTGCTGTGAAATCGTTAATCCTGATGGTTCCATGGCCCGCAGGGATGATTTGCGCAAATTTGCTGACAAATACGGCATAAAATTTATCACTGTTGCACAATTAATCGCCTACAGGCTCCAAAATGAGCGTTTGATGAAAAGAGAAGCCGAAGTTAGCCTGCCTACGAAATTCGGTGAGTTCAGACTGCTCGGGTACAGGCATGTTTTGACAGGCCAGGAGCATGTTGCGCTGGTAAAAGACGACGGTTCAGACAAAATACCGCTTGTCAGAATGCACAGCATATGCCTTACCGGCGACACTTTCCACAGTTTGCGCTGCGACTGCAACAGCCAGCTTGAAAATTCAATGAAAATGATTAACGAGTACGGAAAAGGCGCTGTTGTTTATCTTTTGAACCATGAAGGACGCGGAATCGGCATTGTAAACAAAATAAAAGCCTATGCGCTTCAAGATGCCGGCGCTGACACGATTGATGCAAACCTGAAACTCGGTTTTAACTCCGATTTGCGCGATTACGGCGACGGTGCACAGATTTTACTTGATTTGGGCTACAAAAAATTTAAACTAATTACTAACAACCCTCAAAAAATCATCGGACTTGAGGGCTACGGGCTGGAAATTGTTGACAGAGTATCGGTTGAGTCTGAATTTACAAAATACAACCAGAAATACCTTTGCACAAAAGTCAACCGCATGCACCACATGATTGAACTCGGCAAAATGGAGTAAAAAAATGGGCAATATTCTCTTATATAAAGCACTTCCATACAACAGCCAATATAAAAAAGTTTTTAAAGGCGTTTATGACGATTTTAAAAATCGCTCATTTTCTGACTACAAATTCGAGCTGGAACCGCTTGAATACGAAGAATTTATCGATTGCGTGGAAAAAGAACTGATAAAATGCATTATTTTGCTTGAGGACGAAATTCCGACTGCATTTATGGTTTATACCACGGAAATTAGCGAGGCTGTTGAACTGAATATGATTCATTGCCTAGGAAATGAGGACACAAACCTGAAAAGAAAGCTGCTGCTTGAAAAATTCCTTGAGCTTGAAGATGAAGTTTTAAAGACGAAAATCGTTACCTACCCAATGCTCGGCTCACAGGAAGAATTTGTACCCGAAATTTCAAATTACGGCTTTAAAATGGTTGGTGTGGCTGTTGTAAGATTCAATTTTGCAAATCCAGCCGCGCTTGAGATATTTAAAAGGTTCAAACCCGCACCGCTTCCTCCGGAATACAAAATCACAGGCTGGAAAAAAGAATATTTTGATGAAGCGGTAAATGTCGTAAATACAGCATTTAAAGACACTTCTGACGCAAAATTTGACCCGCGTTTTGCAACAAAAGAAGGCTCTAAAGATATAGTTGAAAAAATCACTAACGAAACCTACGGAACTTTTCTTCCCG
>URHD01000106.1 GCA_900547585.1 uncultured bacterium
ATCAGAAGGAGGATTTATATGAAAAAAATAACAGCCCTAATGTGTGTTTTCCTGTTTGCTGCCGTGGCTGTAAATGCAGATTGCAGCTGCAGCTACCGTATGCAGAAAAAAATGCTCCATAACAGAAAAGTTGTGAAAAATAAGGTGATTAATGCCCAGGTAAAGGGAAAAATGCTTGCGATTCAACAACTTTCAAAGGACGACTATTGCAACGACCCAAAAACAAAGCAAAAAATCCTTTCATATCAAAGACAAATCGAAGATTTAACAAATCAGAAAATCTGCCTTAAAAAAGAATACAAAGCCTCACTAAAACAGCTGAAAGCCTCGCGTTAAAATGCTTTTTTGAAGATTAAAGAGGTATTAATCCCGCCAAAAGCAAAGTTGTTTGACATTATGATGTCAGTGTTGATTTCTCGCCCGTCACCCGTTATGTAATCGAGCGGAGCGCAGTTTTCATCGGGGTTGTTGAGATTCAAAGTAGGCGCAAACCATCCACTGTTGAGCATTTCTATTGAAAGTATTGCCTCAATCGCACCGCAGGCGCCGAGCGTGTGACCTGTGTAGCTTTTTAACGAGCTAATGGGGACTTTACGTTTGAAAATATCATATGTTGCCGTTGTTTCTGCAATATCTCCCTGCAAGGTTGCGGTTCCGTGGGCGTTTATGTAGCCTATTTCGTCGGGGGAGATGTTTGCGTCTTTGATTGCGAGGGATAATGCGCTTCCCATTGTTTCGTGGCAGGGGTTTGTGATATGCGTGCCGTCCGTTGAGGTTCCAAAACCGATAATTTCAGCATAAATCTTTGCTCCGCGGCGTTTTGCATGTTCATATTCTTCAAGAATCATTGTTCCTGCGCCTTCACCTAAAACCAACCCGTCTCTGTCTTTGTCAAAAGGCGAGGGGGTGAGTTTTGGGGTTGAATTTTTGAGGCTTGTTGCATAAAGCGTGTCAAAAATGGCAATATGCGAGGCATGCAGCTCTTCTGCACCTCCTGCAATCATAACAGTTTCGTAGCCGTTTTTTATTGCTTCATAAGCATATCCTATGCCCATTGAACCCGAAGTGCAGGCCGTTGAGGTCGGGATTAGGCGACCTTTTGTCTTAAAATAAAGCGAAATATTCACTGTGGTTGTCTGGGGCATCATTTTTATGTAAGAACCTGAATTTACGCAGCGAACTTTTTTTTCAACATCCATCGTGTAAAAATCAATGATGGATTCCAGTGAACCTGAAGAAGAACCGTAACTTACGCCGGTTTTACCGTTAGTGATAACCTCATCATTGAGAAGTCCTGCGTCTGCAAGCGCTTCTTCTGTTACAGCTGTGGAAAGAATCGCGACTTTGCCCATTGTTCTTAAAACTTTACGGTTGAAATGCTCCGGAACAACAAAATCCTTTACCGGCGCGGCAAGACGGGTGTTCATATTTTCGTATTCATCGAGTTCTTTCCAGTATTCGACGCAGTTTTCGAACTTTTTTAAGTTCTCAAAAGCAATATCGACTTTGTTGCCCAGCGGGCTGGCAAGCGCCATTCCCGTAACTACAACCCTTTTCACCGGTACATTCCTCCGTTCACGGAAATAATCTGCCCCGTGATATAGGCTGCATCTTCACTCATAAGGTAATTCACAAGGCTGGCAACCTCTTTTGCCTGCCCTAAGCGGCGCATTGGAATCATTTTTTTTACTTCCTCGACAGGAACATCTTTTATCATGTCAGTTTCGATGATTCCGGGAGCTACAGCGTTCACGGTAATACCTCTTTTTGCCAGTTCAAGGCTCAAAGCCTTTACTGCACCGGTTATTCCTGCTTTTGACGCGCTGTAATTAACCTGTCCGCGGTTTCCGGCGAGTCCGGAGATTGATGACATCGCAATTATTCTGCCTTTGACCCTTTTTTCAATCATCGGCATAACCACGGGTTTCAGCACATTGTAAAAACCGCCAAGATTTGTATTTATTACATCATCCCACTCATTTTCTTCCATAATCGGGAACACATTGTCTTTTGCAATCCCCGCATTAAGCACAACACCGTAATATACGCCGTTTTCTTCGATATCTTTGGAAATTACGTCAAAACACTGTTTTCTGTTTTTTAAATCAAACTGCAAAACTCTTGAATCAACGCCCGGCGCCTTGATTTCCTCCTGAACCTGTTTTGCTTTTTCAATATTACTGTTGCAGTGAAGAACAACATCAAAACCGTTTTTTGCCAGATAAATAGCGGTTTCTTTTCCGATTCCCCTGCTGGAGCCGGTTATTAAGACGGATTTACCCATAAATTTCTCACTAAATCTCAATTTTCCCGGAGTTCGCTGGCTGATAAACATTTACCACCGCGTTTGCACACTCCACATCATTATTATAGATAAAACACTCGAACGAGACAAGTTCATTGTCTGAAAAGGCTTGATTGGCGCTGATTATGTAGTTTTTTCCGGGCTCAAATTTTTCTAAATTACATTTGTACGCTCTTGAGCCGAGAAGATAGCCGATTTTGGGCTCTTTTTCTCCATTTTTAAAATAAGCGTAGCAGCCGATTGTCTGCGCCATAAATTCAATGCCGGCAAGCGGCGAAATCCCATTTATCGATTTATTGTAGAAGATTTTGTCTTCTGTTATTGTTACGGAGGCCTTTACCGTATTTTTCTCCAAATCAACGGCCAAAAGTTCGTCTATGAGAATCATCGGACGGTCATGCGGCAATATTTTTTCCAGATTTTTTTCCATTATTCAATTCTCCCGAAAATTGCAACTGCATTTGAGCCGCCAAAGCCAAAAGCGTTGCATAAAATGTGCTCGAGGCGGTTTGATTTTTGCCCGTATTTTACCAGCGAAATTTCAGGCAAAGAATCATCATAAAACCCGTCAAACCTGTGCGGCAGCAAATTTTTGCCTTGATTTATCCTCAAATCAAGCATTGCGCAGCATAAAGCCGATTCAACACCTGCGGAAGCGCCCAAACAATGCCCTGTGAGCGATTTTGTGGAACTTGCCGCGACAGAAGCGCCGAAAACGCGAAAAACTGCGTTTGCTTCCATCAAATCATTGCTCTGAGTGCCTGTTCCGTGCAAATTTATGTAGTCAATTTGTTGGGGCGTGAGTTTTGCATTTTTCAGGGCAATTTCAATGGCTTTTGAGGCTTGAACACCGTAAGGGTCGGGTGTTGCGCAGTGATATGCGTCAGATGTTTCACCGGTTGCGCAGAGTTTTATGCTGTGGGGCTTTTTGACTTTTTCAAGAAGAAACAGAGCTCCGCCCTCCCCGATATTTATGCCGTTTCTGTTCTTGCTGAATGGAATAGAGCGCCCGTCTGAAAGAACTTCAAGCGAATGGAAGCCGAAAACCGGCATTTTGCATAAAGCGTCGCAGGCTCCTGCGATTACTGCGTCACAAACGTTATTTTCAAGAAGTTTTTGGGCGGAGGAAAAGGCTTTTATTCCGGAGGTGCAGGCTGTTGAAACTCCGCTGTAATATCCGCTCAATCCGAGATATTTGTGCAAAAATCCCGCAGGATTGCCAATCTGGGAGTGGTCAATGTCGCCTGATTTTTCAAATTCATCAACACCGGAGTTCGTCGTGCCTATGACCACGCCGATTCTGTCTTTGCCGTAGGTTTTTATTGCGTTTTGGACTTCGGGCTCAATTTGTTCCAGACAATTCAAAAGGATTGAATTGCAGCGCAGAGCGTATTTTTCGTCGGGAATCGGTTTTAGCGGAGTTTTTATTTTTCCGAAATAAAACGGTGTCCCTTTTATGATGTTTTCGTCGATTGTGAAAAAATCAGCGTCTTTTTTCAGGGCGTTAGCGAACATTTCTTCGATATTGCGGCCCAGATTGCTTATAGAACTGTATGCGTTTATAAAAATATCTTCCATAATTTAAGGTTAGCTCTTTTTGATAAAAAAAGAAATTTATAATAAAATTAATATTACCATAATCTGTCCGAGAAAAGTTCGTGATAAGGAACGAAGTGACGTGAACGAACTTTTAGAGTGCCCGCCCCGCTGATGGCGGGGACGGGTAGAAAAGGTGAGCCTTGGGGAAGCAAAA
>URHD01000107.1 GCA_900547585.1 uncultured bacterium
TCAAAAGGCTTATCCCGAGCGGCCCCGTGTGTTCAATCATTCCTTCGATGAAATTTATCAAATGTAATAAAATTGTATCCAACATAATCAATTCCTCTACTAAAACTTCCCGCCGCGCAGGTAAAATTCCGAGCAGGCCGCACCCGAGCCTCTTCCTTTTACGCATTCTCGCTCAAGTTCAACATTTTCAAGATCTGACCCGAAGGCTTTTATGTCGCCTTTGAAAATATGCAGCCCGAAAACATCCTGCCCGAGGCGGTTCGGAGGTTTTTTGCCATTCATATCAAAAACAACTGCAGCGCACGGCTTTATTTCGTCGCAGTCGCAGTTCAGCCATTTAAAACCGATAACTTCGCCATTTTCACGCTGATAAAAGCTCCTTGTGAAATACTTTGACTCAAACGGAATCTGCGCGCCGTTAGAATAGCGGTAGTTGTAGCCTTTGACCGGTTTATTTATTGCCGCTGCGTCGATATTCAGATAGGGAGAAAGAATTTTAAAAATATTATCCTCCATATTCTCAATATTTGTGCTGCAAAGCCGCTTTACTGCATTATAATCAGCAATTTCGAAGATTTCAAAATTCGGCTGGAGCTCGGAATAGACATTTTTCCAGCCTGAGATTAGCCGCGCCTGTTTTGTGTTATTAAACACAAACGGCAGGCACAAAAGCACCGTTGTCATCAAAAGCGACACAACTACCGCGATTTCTACCATTGTAAAAGCGTTTTTTTTCATCAGCGCGCCAAATCCAGTTGTTTTTTTTCTTTCATAAGCTGGT
This sequence comes from uncultured bacterium, assembly GCA_900547585.1. Lineage (GTDB taxonomy): Bacteria > Cyanobacteriota > Vampirovibrionia > Gastranaerophilales > Gastranaerophilaceae > Spyradomonas. Next base: position 782 of record URHD01000107.1, read on the forward strand.
CATAAATCCACTCGGGGATAAAGTTTTTCCCGAGGATAATTTGACCGTTATTCGGGTTGGGCGCATGGAAATCCGAGCCGCCCGTTATAATAAGCCCGTATTTTTCGGCTATTGATGAATAATATTCAACCATTGCCGGCGAATGTTTGCGATGATACGCCTCAACGCCCCTCAGGCCGTAATGCATGAACTCTTTTATAAGTTCTTCTGCGTTTTCAACATCAAATGGATGCGCAAAAACCGGAATTCCGCCCGCATCATAGATTATTTCAATCGCATCATGCGGAGTTACGGTTTTTCTTTGCACATAAACGTGAGAATCGTCGTTTATGTACTTATTATACGCTTCCATCACGCTCGAGGTTCCGCCCGCCATTGTTATTGCTTTTGCAATATGCGGACGCCCGATTGAGCCTCCTTCTGCGACAAGGCTTTTTATTTTATCAAAAGTTACATGGATTCCCTCTTTTTTGTTCAAAAGAGTAATAATTTCGTTTGTTTGCGCGATTCTGGCATTCTGCTGCTGTTTTAGCATAGCCACAAAATCCGCATCCTCACGGTTCATAAAGTAGCCGAGAATGTGGATTTCCGTATTTTTGTAAATCGTATTGATTTCGACGCCCGAAATGATTTCCAGAGGCGTCACTCCCGCCTCTTTAGCGATTTTTTCGGAATACGATACTGCTATCGGATACGCAAGAACGTTATCGTGGTCGGTTATCGCAATAGCGTTCAAACCGGCATCAATTGCAGTATCCACAATCTTTTCCGGCGTAAAAACACCGTCGGAAAAGCACGTGTGAATGTGTAAATCGATTTTCACCTTTCTTATCCTCTCATATTAACTTGCCTCACTAATATCTTTTATAAAACGAATTCTTTCAATGCTTTTCGCCCCTCCAAAAACAGGGTCAAAAGCCATTTTCACCGCGTTCAGCTCCAAAACCGGGCTTTCTGCAATATCAAATCGCTCGGGCAGGCTTGTTACAAGGCGTTTTAAAGAGGATTCATAAGCCATTCCGATTACAGAATCATAAACCCCGCAAAAGCCCGCGTCAGTGATATAAGCAGTGTAATCATTAATAATCTTTTCATCAGAGGTCTGAACATGGGTATGGGTGCCCAGAACAGCGCTCACTCCAAGCGAATTGCAGTATTTAGCAAAACAAATTTTCTCTGCCGTTGCTTCTGCATGGAAATCCACGATAACAATCGGCGCTTCTTCCTTTAATTTCGGAACAATCTTCTCCATAAAAGCCCATGGCGAGTCCATTGCGTTCATAAAAGTCCGCCCGAGGAGGTTTACGACGGCAATTTTTGTTCCTTTGACCTCAAAAATCCGGTATCCGACGCCCTTTGTGCCCTCTGGATAATTTGCAGGGCGGATGAGCCTGTCGGATTTGTCTATATATTCAAAAATGTCTTTTCTATCCCAGATATGATTTCCGGAGGTAAAGCAGTCAATTCCTGCAGCCGCAAGCTCATTGTGGTTCTTTTCTGTCAAACCAAATCCATGCGAAGCGTTTTCAACATTAGCAATGACAAAATCCGGCGCATTAGAAGCCCCGAGCACCTCTGAAAGATACTTTTTTACTATCGTACGGCCCGGACGTCCGACCATATCTCCTAAAAACAGGATGTTGATTATATTATCAAAATCTCTGTTGTCTCCGGCTTGAGCGGAAATCTCCAGCGTAAGTCTGTCTAAATCTTCACCGGTTGAACTGCAATGCAGGTTAATCCCGCTTTGGCGGGAATGACACAAAACTTTATTGTTTTTATTTTCTTCTGTCATTTTCACAATTGGAAAAAAGCGGGACTTTTAAATTTCATATTAAAAATCCCGTTTTTTTGATTATCTGTCTATTTTGCTATCTCGGTTGTGCGGATTTCACGAACAACTGTTACCCTGATTTGTCCGGGATAATCCATTTCTTCCTCGATGCGTTTCGCAATATCACGAGCCAGTTTTGCACTCGCCAAATCATCAAACATATCGGGCTGAACAATAATGCGAACCTCCCTGCCCGCCTGCACCGCGAAAGATTGTTTAATTCCTTCGTAGCTTTTTGCGATTTCTTCGATTTTTTGCAGACGTTTGATGTAAATTTCAAGCGTATCCCGCCGCGAGCCCGGACGACCGGCAGAAATCGCATCAGCAAGCTTGACAAGCACCGCTTCAATGGTATTAGCCGTAACATCGTCGTGATGCGCTTCTATAGCGTGGATAATTTCTTCTTTTTCGCCATATCGTCTTGCAAGCTCAACGCCGAGTTCAATATGTGTGCCTTCCTGCGTCTGGTCAACGGCTTTTCCGATATCGTGGAGAAGTCCGGCTCTTTTTGCGACATTTACATTTGCGCCGAGCTCTGCAGCAAGCATTCCTGCGATGTGACCGACCTCAAGTGAGTGTTTAAGCACGTTTTGGCCGTAGCTGGTGCGGTAATAAAGGCGTCCGAGAGTTTTTATGAGCTCTTTATGCAAATTCATCACGCCCATATCAACTGCAGCGTTTTCGCCCTCTTTTTTAATTTTTTCTTCGATTTCTTCCTGCGCTTTTTCGACCATTTCCTCGATTCTGACAGGGTGGATACGACCGTCAGAGATGAGTTTTTCAAGAGCAACTTTTGCAATCTCTCTTCTAACAGGGTCAAAGCTGGATAAAACAACTGCTTCCGGCGTATCGTCAATTATCAAATCAACGCCCGTAAGGGTTTCCAATGTGCGTATATTTCGCCCCTCACGCCCGATAATTCGGCCTTTCATATCATCAGACGGAAGGTTTACAACGGAAACCGTTGATTCCACGACCTGATCGATTGCGCAGCGCTGCATTGTTGTTGAGAGGATTTCCTGAGCTTTTTCTTTTGAAATTTCACGGATTTTCGCTTCATTTTCACGAATAAGCTGCATTTGCTCCTGCTGGAGATCCTGTTTCAGCTGTTCTAGCAGCATATTTCTGGCTTCTTCACGGGACATTCCCGCAATTCTTTCCATTTCTCCGATTTGTTTGGCTATCATTTCAGCAAGATAGTCTTCTTTTTCGGTTAATTCTTCCATTTTTTTATCAAGATGTGATTCTCTGTCGGTCACTTCCTGAATTTTTTCTTCAAGCGTATCTTCTTTTTTAGCGAGTTTGTTTTCTTGTCTGAGAAGGTCTTGTCGGCGTTCGCGGACTTCTTCGTCGAATTTTTCACGCTCATTGTGAAGTATTTCTTTTGCCTGAATCATTGCTTCTTTCTTCAAAAGGCTTTCTTTGTCTGCCGT
>URHD01000108.1 GCA_900547585.1 uncultured bacterium
TGCTATTTTCATGGTGAATTTTTTTACATAAATTTGCTCAAGGAAATTACTACTTTTCGGGAATGCAATTTTTAACAGTTCTGTAAAAAATATCTTTGTAAACACAAAACCAACCCCCTAGGAGGTCTGATGAAATATTTAATACGCAAACCTGACACGCTCATGAGCAACATCAATGACGAAATTAATTCTATTTTGAGAAGAAGTTTTGACACGGTTTTTCCGGAATACGTTCTTGAACAGGAGATGAAAGGGCTTTCTTTGCCGGTCGATATCCAAGAATTCGACAACGATTACAAGGTCAAAGTCGAAATGCCAGGTATAAAGAAAGAAGATGTGGATATTGAGCTTAACAAAAACTATCTCACAATTTCCGCCCAGAAAAACGAAGAAAAAGAAGAAAAAAATAAAAAATACCACAAAACCGAGTTCCGCTACGGAAATTATTCAAGAACTGTCTATTTCCCTCACGAAATTAACGTAAACGATGCTGACGCAAAGGTTGAAAACGGAGTTCTTGTTCTTGATTTGCCAAAATTAAAAAAAGCGGATGAAGAAACAAAAAAACTCGAGGTTAAATAAAAATCCGGTGTTGCTTTTGGCGGCTCTTATCTCCGGCAAAGTGCTACACTCAGCCGCTTTTTGACCTAAAGGGCAAGAGGCGCCAAAAACTCACATCTAATCTAGTGTCGCCTTAGTCGATTCGCCTACGCGAACCGCCCAAGGCTCACCTTTTCTAATCGTCTCTCAAAAAATTCGTTCACGTCACTTCGTTCTGATCACGAATTTTTCTCAGACATTTTTCAAGGCGTTACTCAAAAGCTGCCGCCTTAAATCAGGCGGTAGTTCATTTTTTTAAACAGGAGAAACTATGACAACAATAGTAGGCATAAAAATTCAAGACAGGTTCGAAAGCTCAACCGAAGTTCAGCGTGTTTTAACTGATTACGGATGCGTAATCAGAACCAGAATCGGTCTTCACGGAACCAACGACTGCAAATGCGCAATAGACGGTATTGTACTTCTGGAGGTTATAAATGACGAATCAGCCGAAGAAGCTATTAAAGATTTGTGCAATATTGATGGTATAGAAATACAAAAAATGAAGTTTTAATTAGAAATTCAATATTAGCCTGTTGGGGAATCCCAAACCGGCGTCATAGGCTTATAATCAAATTATGTTTACGATACGACCAAAAAATGAGCGCGGAAAAACCGAAACATACTGGCTGGAAAGCTCGCACAGTTTTTCTTTCGCACAATATTATGACCCTTACCACATGGGGTTCAGTGACCTGAGGGTCATTAACGATGATATAATACGCCCTGAGGGCGGTTTCAGCCTGCACCAACACGACAATATGGAAATAATAACCATTGTGCTCTCAGGACAGCTTGAACACAAAGACAGTCTCGGGTCTACAGAAACAATTCACACCGGAGATATTCAGGTAATGAGCGCAGGTTCGGGGATTATGCACAGCGAGTATAACCCCTCCGTCGAGGAAGACGTCCATTTTCTTCAAATCTGGATACTTACTGACACATACAATCTTCCTCCGGATTACAACACAAAATTTTTCCCTGAAAAAGAGATGTTGAACGAATTTAAGCTTGTTGTTTCACGCGACGGGCGGGATGGCTCTTTAAGAATCAATCAGGATGCGGATTTATACCGCATGTTCATTGAAAAAGGCAAGGGAATTGTTAATTTTGAGCTGGATATGGACAGAAAATACTGGATTCAGATTGCGCAGGGCTCTGTTGAAATTAACAATCAGGTTCTTTTGCAGGGCGACGGGCTTGCCATTAAGTCTGAAAAAGGCTTTTTAGAGTTCAAAGGTGTGGAGGAAAAATCAGATATTTTGCTGTTTGATTTAGCAAAATAAGGTCTAATCTGGTGTCGCCTTTGCCAATTCTTACCTCTCACAAAACGATACTCAATCGTTCCCGTTCCTGCCATTAGCGGGGCGGGCACACAAAAAGTTCGTCCACATCTTTCCTCTCTCAAAATATGCCCCCATATTTTGCTCGGCAGAGTGTTCCTTAGCACGAACTTTTCTCGGACAGTCTATTTTGGCAGCATGTAAAGATTTCCGCCATAAAAAACTTGCAAAAAATTTTAAAAGTGATATACTATTCATGTTATTAATGTTTCGGCTAGTGTAAAAACCTTACGAGGGTTGGCTATAAGAGATACGACGAAAGTCAATTCAATTATATATCCCTCGTTTTTTTTTGCCCTTTTCAAAGTTTGAAAAATCATCACGGCTTTTGACAAATAATGCCTGCATTTGGGCTGTAAAATTGTTTTATAAGACCGTTTTATCTAATAAAGTTTGTCCAGATCTTTTCTTCAAGCACAGGATGGTCAAAACCGGCGTTTTTCCCGGCCTGTATGCAGTTTAAGAGCCATGCCATGTTGTGTGCGAGGTTGCGCATAATCTGCAAGCCCTCTAAATCCTGCTTAACTTCCTCAGGAGTGTTTCCGTGCACCATGTTCCAGTAGTTTGAGCTGACAACGGGCATATTGCTGATAGTAAAATGCTTTGTAATCGCGTCCACAGAAGCAGTTGTACCCGCGCGTCTTGCGGAAACTATTGCAGCTGCCGGCTTAAACTCAAAAACGGTCTTTGCCGCAAAAAACGCCCTATCCATAAATGATAGCAGCCGTCCTGACGGATGTGCGTAATAAACAGGCGAGCCAAAGATAAAACCGTCAGCAGTTTTAGCTTTTTCAATGAATTCATTTACCAAATCGTCATCAAAAACGCATTTTTCGCCAATTTTTCGGCATGCACCGCAACCAATACAATCGCGGACAGGATTTTTGCCAAGCTGGAAGATTTCTGTTTCAATTCCTTTTTGTTTAAGCACATTACAAATTTCAGAAAGTGCCGTGAAAGTGCACCCGTTCTTATTTCCGCTGCCATTGACCAGAATTACTTTCATTTTTACCTCCTAATTATTTGATGTAAAATTAAACCTGTTTTTACCTCAAAAAAGGATAGATTCATCTTTCTTCAAGCTTCAATTTAATACATTTAAGAACCCGGAGCAAGAATGATAATTACGTTTCTGCCCTCGAGCGCAGGCTTTTTCTCAACGTTAATCGGATCATTCTCCAAATCCGTTAAAAATCTCTGGGCAAGGTTAAAAGCAAGCTCTGTATGCTGCATTTCACGTCCGCGGAGCATAATTACGATTTTTACCTTGTTGCCCTGTGAGATGAATTTTTTGATGTTTTTGATTCTTACATTATAGTCGTGAACGTCGATTTTATATCTGATTTTGACTTCTTTAACTTCGACTGTGTGTTGTTTTTTCTTGGCTTCTTTTGCCTTTTTTTCCTGTTCGTACTTGAATTTTCCGTAGTTCATGATTTTTGCTACGGGGGGTTCTTGATTAGGCGAAATAACAACTAAATCCAAATCTTTTTCTTCAGCCATTTGCAGAGCTTTTGCGGTCGCAATTACACCGTAGTTTTCTCCTGTGTCACCTATTAATCTAACTTCGCGGGCTCTGATGCTGCGGTTAATCAGAGGCTGATCTTTTCCGTTTGATGAATAACCTTTACTAATAATTTTTCTCCTTATTTCGCCTTATAACTGTAATATAACTATTCTATGGTCATCATAACCGCTTTGTCAACAGTTAAATGGTGGGTACGGCTTGTTTTTAGCACGCAAAATATTGTTTTTAGCACTACTTTTTCTTTTCAATTATCAAATCATAACCGAGAAGCCCGCAAATAAAACGCAATTCATCAAGGCGAAGCCGGTTGTTTTTAAGTTTATTGGAAAAATTAGAAGGTGATGTTTTTTTGCCCTTATATTCATCTAATTTTTCGGAAAGCTCCTTGTGCGAGATTTTTTCCTCGTCTATTAAGTATTTTACAAGAATATAATCATTCAGCTCATTAATTTTCATAATTCAATTATAACGAGTTGACAAAAATGCACAATTTAAATAAAATAATTA
>URHD01000109.1 GCA_900547585.1 uncultured bacterium
GACCTATTCCAGCGAAGCGAAATCGGGTGGGGCTTTGCCCTAGGCGCAGCCGGACGTTACTCCGATGGAGCGCCCATATTTCAAGAAGCGAATCGAGGCAAAAAAATAGCAGATTCTAATCGAGTTCCACCGGAGACAACTCATCAACCGGCTTTTTAATGCTAAATTGGTTTTTCGTTTATATTGCTTTTAACTTAACGCTTTTGGCATTTTGCTGCTTTGCGTTTGTGAGCTTTGTAATTCTGTGCTTGATTTTTGAATTGTGCGCAGAATGGGGCTTTTTTTCCATATAGGATTTGTAATAGTGTACTGCGCGCTGCTTTTGCCCCATTTTATCAAAACAAATCGCAAGCCCGAGATGCGCTTTGTGATAATCGGGATGAATTTTTAATAGCTGTGAAAAAACGAGCCCTGCGGACTTGAATTCTTCAAAATTCATGTAAATTGCCGCCAGATGGTTGTACGCACTAATAAAGGACGGGTCGTTTTCAATAATTGTCTGGTATATGAGGATTGCCATGTCATATTCTTCAATAAATTCATGCGCAATTGCAAGCTGGAGCTGCGCATTAAGGTTGTTTCGGTCAAGCATGATGGCATTTTTAAGACTGTTCATTGCTTCACATGGACGGTGGGAATATAAATAGCAAATTCCGAGCTCAAAGTGGATGTCAGGAGTAAAATATGACATTCTTTTGGCTTTTTCAAGCGCATCAATTGCCTTTTCATAATCCCCCTGCGTTTTGTATGCAATCCCGAGCCCCAGATATGTTTTGTAATTGTATCTGTCAATCATCAACGAGGAAAGATAGTATTTTATTGATTCTTTAAAGCACGCTGAATTGCGAAGTAAGTCAGCTTTTAAAAACATTCTTGCTGCTTCGGCTTTGCAGGCTGATTTTGTGCGTATTATGAATTCTCCCAGTCCTTTTGGCGAACTTTTGTACTTAATCCCCAAGATGTACCTCTATTTTTCTCTTCCGTACTAACATTTTAGAGAATTTTATAAGAAAAGTTATTGACCCGCGGGTTTATCTTTATAGTCCATGTGGTCAGTTTAATGTTAAAATGTTACCGGAGGTAAAATGGAGAGTTTTTTCAAGGGAAATTGGGCTTTAATAAAAAATTACAACAAAGAGCTTGCAAAAAAGCTCGAAAATACCCCATTGCGTAGCTTTGAGCTCAATACGAACCTCGCAGGCGAATATAATCTCATCCTTGATTCAAAACCTGTTCACTCTGTTACAGGCGCGCAGGCCGAGGCTGATGAGATATTCAAAAATATCGGGCATGACACAAGAAACGATATCCATGTTCTTTACGGAATGGGACTGGGGTATCTTTTTGATAAATTTGCGCTCAACGCAAAGGGTGATGTTGTGCTTTTTGAGCCTGATTTGGAGGTTTTGCGCTTTATTTTTGAAATTATTGATATGCGAGAGCTTCTTCAACGCCCGAATGTCTTTGTTGCCTCTGATTTTGAGGAACTGAAGGCGCTTTGCTCTGCTTTGTTTAAGTACAAACGCCGGATTTTCTCATACGCACTCGATTTCTATAAATCGAGCCGGCATGAAAAGCTGAACGCTTTTCATGCATATCTTAAAAATCTTTATGAGGAACTTTATCGCAATCATTATTATCAAACCAACCGCATGCAATGGTTTTTGCCCACAATGCTAAAGTCGCTCGATTTTAAAGCAAAATTGCCTCTTTTCCAGAATCTTAGCGGAAAATTCAATGCAGTGCCAGCCGTAATTGTTTCTGCGGGGCCGTCGCTTGTGGAAAACCTTGATGTTTTGAAAAAATACCGGAGCAAAGTCCTTATTTTTGCTGTAGGAACAGCCTTGAAGGTGCTTTTGGAAAACGGAATTGTGCCTGATTTTGTGAATTATATTGAAACCCACTCTTCAAAAAGCTTTTTTGACGGCGTTGATACGGAAAAATTGAACCTTATTGCAGAGCCTTATACAGCGGAGGATGTTTTTGAGCGAAAATTCAAAAATATTTTTCTTACTACCTCGTATGAATCCAATGTAAACCATCTTTTTGCGCAAATCTGCGGTTTTGAGCTTCCATATTTTGAGGGAAAAGGCACGGTTGCTTATCAGGCGCTTTATGCGGCGAAAATTGCCGGTTGCTCCCCTATTGTTCTTCTCGGGCAGGATTTGGCTTATACAGACGGACAGTGTTATGCAAAAGGCTCAATTTATGAGGATTTGAAATGTGTTGCGACGCCCGATGGCTGCAAAATCGAGATTAAAGACAGAGAAAAACTGAAAAAGGCCTTTTATTCCTCCTGGACGGACAAAACGGATGAGGAAAAAGAGGCGGTATTGAACAAAACTCTTGAAAAACTTAATTCCTCGCTGTGTATAGTTAACGACGTGAATGGCAAACCGGTTCCGACTTCTGCCGAATATAAAAATTTTATTTCCTTTTTTGAGTATTTTGCTTCGCAAAATAAGGGAATAAAGCTCTACAATGCGTCGAATGGCGCTGATATCAGAGGGTTTGAACATAAATCTGCGCAAGAGATTTTCAACGGGTTCAGTTTAAGGGCCGATATTTCCTCAATATTGGACAATTTGCACTGCAAGCCCTGCGCAACAGGCGCTTTTCATAGAAATTTAGAAAAAAATTACAATGATGTGAAGAATGCCGCCCGTGTTTTGAAAGATTTTCAATTGTACGCCCGTTCTGAAAACGCAGATATTGACGGGCTTATTGACCGGTTTGAAAAATACAAAACCATTCGTAACAGCTCTTTGATAAACAGTATTTTAACGCTGAGATTGTACAACGAAACGGAATTTTTGCTGCGTGATAATGCAAAATTCGATAATCCTCAAAGATTGATGCAGGTTTTAAAGGCTCTTCCGAATGATGGGTTGTATTATGCTGCGCTTGTGTTGAATAATATTGAAGAAAATTTGGGGTGTTCAAAATGAAAGCTGTAATTCAGAGAGTAAAGCATGCTTCTGTCACAATAGACGGAAATTTGTATTCAAAAATCGGGCATGGTCTTCTTGTGCTGTTTTGCGTGGAAAAGGGCGATACAAATCAGGAACTGGAGTGGATGTGCAAAAAAATTCCTGCCTTGAGGATATTTGAGGATGAAAATGGCAAAATGAACAAATCGCTGCTGAATACAGGCGGCGAAATCCTTGCCGTATCGCAGTTTACACTCGCCGGAAACTGCAAAAAAGGCACCCGCCCGTCATTTGATAACGCAGCAGAACCCGCTTTTGCAAAACAAATGTACGAAAAATTTTGCACTGAACTTGCTGCCGGCGGAATCAGCGTGAAAACGGGCGTTTTTGCCGCAATGATGGACGTTGGGCTGTGCAATGACGGGCCTGTGACAATAATTTTAGAGAAAAATTCTGAAAAAGGGCTTGCCTAATATTACATTTGCGGTTATTATATAAATTATTAAAGGATTAAGCCACTTTATTATTTGAAATTATTCAGTATATTAAAATTATTATTAACACCGAGGAGCTAAAAAGCCTTTCATTAAAGGGTCAAGATTATGTATGTAAATAAGTGTACTAAATGTGGAGCGGAATTTGAAACTAAAAACCCAAAAAGGGTGATTTGTCCTAATTGCTTATACGCTGATAAAAAGAATGGTTCTGAAGAAGCTGAACAACAGGAAAAACCGGCATCTTACAGCGCAGGTGGATATACTTCAGGCGGTTATTCGGCTGGCGGTGATTCTTACGGCGAAAGACCCAGATATAATCAGGACAGACGCTATGACGGACAAAGAAATTATAACAACCAGCGCCCGTATAACAATCAGCAGCGTCAATATAACAATCCAAGACCGTATAATAATCAGCGCTATGATAACAATCGTGGCGGATATGATAATCGCGGTTATGATAACAGGGATAGAGGCGGGTTTGAACCCCCGCCGCCTCATGCGCAT
>URHD01000110.1 GCA_900547585.1 uncultured bacterium
AATGTCATATTTGATGAGAGGTAAGAATCGGCTAAGGCGACACTAGATTAGATAATAAGCTTCGCGCAGAATAAATACAGGACAAATGTATCCACCTAATCGAAGCTCCAGAGCCTAAGACAAAATCTGCACATGAATATTTCGCGCGCGCGGCTTGTTGTCGAAGTCAATGAGTACGATTTGCTGCCATGTACCGAGCAAAAGCGCGCCGTCAATCAGCGGAATCGTAACAGAACTGCCCAGAAGCGCCGCTCTGATGTGCGCGTAGCCGTTTCCGTCGTGCCATGTGTCATCGTGGTGGTAATTTTTGTCCATCGGTGCAATTTCGTCGAAAATTGCGGGCAAATCCTTAATCAGTCCGGGTTCGTATTCAATCGTGGTGATTCCTGCAGTACTTCCGGCGAGAGCGACTATGATTGTTGCATTTTTGATGTTGTGATTGTAAACAACTGACTTTACCTTTTGCGTAATGTCAATAATATCGGTAAATCCGCGTGTATTTATCAAAAACTTTTCATTTATAACAGCCATTAAAACTCCTCCGTGCTTGAAAACATGTTATCGCACACATTTTTATAACACAAGGGTTTTCGGGGGTTATTTTATAAATCGCCCGATGGGACATCAGCCGCCTGTCCGGTGGTTTCGCCCTCTTCGGGCTTCTTTTGTTCGGGTTCGACGACTTTTACGCCCATATCTTTGAGCGCTTTTGTTGCTTTCGGGGCGAGTGCTGTATCAGAGAAGTTTTCAAGGATTGTCTGGTAGCAGTCGATGGCTTCTTTTCTGTATTCGCGCGCACGGTAAAGGTTTCCGGCTTTGTAATAGAGGGGTGCAAGGGAGGGTTCTGGCGCGATGAGCATTTGATTATCCAATTTTATCTTAATTTCAATCATCTGCGCATTTTCCTGCGGTGAAAACAGCGACGCAGCATAGACTTTTTTGGTCAAATTATCAATTGTTGTTGACATTTTGTCCATATCTTCCTGCGTAATTGCCCCGCCGCCTTTTTTTGAACGGCGTGCAGCCATACTGTCTTTTGCTGCGAGCGAAAATATTATCATCCCTATTAAAAATAAAACTAATGTTTTTTTCATTTTTTTTAAATATACTCCCCTTGTGATAATATCATACGACAAAAATTTGCGTTCTGACCTCAATTAAATGTATGATAATTTTATGGATTTGAGAGAAAAAATATACAGAATGTTCATTCTGGGGTTTGAGGGCGAAAAAATCACGCAGAACCTTTTAAAAGCCTTGCACAACGGGCTGGGAGGGGTGATATTTTTCACGCGCAACATAAATTCCGAAGAACAATTCCAAAAACTCGTTCAAGAGATAAAAAAAGAGGCAAAATACCCGCTGTTTTTGAGTATTGATCAGGAGGGCGGCAGGGTTGAGCGGACATTGAACCTTTATAACGGGCAAAAATACCTCTGCGCACGCGAAGCCGCCAAACGCGGAGAGGATTTTGTAAAAAAACAGACCGAAAATATCGCAAAAGAGCTCAAATCGTTCGGCTTGAACATGAATTTTGCGCCTGTGCTCGATGTTGACACAAATCCAGACAACCCGATTATTGCAGAACGTTCGTTTTCGTCCGACCCGACGGTTGTTGCGAAAATGGGTGAAATTTGTGCAAAAACTTATCTTGAAAACGGCATAATCCCTGTTGGAAAGCATTTTCCGGGGCATGGCGATACGGCTGTTGATTCGCATAAGGAGATGCCCGGGCTTTTTACGGGGATGGATGAGCTTGAAAGAACGCATATTTTACCGTTTAAACACCTGATTGAGTGCGAAATTCCGGCTTTAATGGCTGCGCATATTCATTACAGTGCGTTCGATGAGGAAAAAGTGCCCGCTTCAGTTTCAAAAAATGTTTTAAGCGGGTATTTGCGCGGGATTTTGGGATTTCGCGGGCTGATAATTTCAGATGATATGGTTATGGGCGGGATAAAGTGTTTTTCGCCGCTTGAGGCCTGTATGAAAGGGATTGAGGCGGGGATAAATATGTTTATTTACCGCGACGCGGACGATAAGACGATGGAATTGATTGAGAATCTTGTTAATCCGGCGCAAAACGGTGAAATTGACGCAAAAAAAATTGACGAATCGGTTAAAATAATAAACAAATGCAGGTCAGGCATCGCCTGAAAAGAAACAAGATTTTTTAACGGATACTGCAGCGTGGTAAAGCAGGGATTTCCCTTTTCCGTTCCGATTCCTCCGGGCATTCAACGCATAATGTTGAAAATAAAGGCTTTTAGAGCCCTCCCCCATAGTCACTACAAAGGGAAATCCCTGCTTTACCACTATAAACGCTTATTTCAGGAGGAATCAGCAGGTTTTCATTTTTTCAATAATCGAAGTTGTCGATTTTCCCTCGACAAAGCTTATAAATTCAATTCTGCCGCCGTTTTCCATGATTGCTTTTGCCTCAGGCAGGGTTTCGACCGTGTAATCCGCGCCTTTTGTATGAACGTCCGGTTTTATCTCACACAAAAGCTTTTCCGGCGAAGATTCGTCAAAAAGAACAACATAATCCACGCAAGAAAGCGCACAAAGTATCTCCGCGCGGTCGTTTTCGTTGTTCACGGGGCGGTCGGGGCCTTTGATTTTCTTAACGGAAACATCAGAATTCAAACAAACAAGCGAAATGTCCGCAAAAGTCTTTGTTTTTTGCAAATATCTGACATGCCCGACATGCAGAATGTCAAAACATCCGTTCGTGGTTACAATAGTTTTGCCCTGCGAGCGCAAATCCGCCAGAAGCGGCTGCAATTCTTCTCTTTTTATCAGTTTACCCAATGTTTGCTCCGGTGTTGTTGTATGCTACTTCGATAAGTTCTTTGATTTGCACGGGTTTTATGGCAAAAGTGCCGACTTTTTTGACCGCGACTGCTGCTCCGTAGTTTGCAAGCATGAGTGATTTTTCGTAATCCATGCCCGAAACCACAAGCGCCAGCCCCAGAACCGCAACGAATGTACCGCCGGCTCCGGTTGCGTCATAAACCTCCGAAGAATAGGATTCCAGAGCGATTTCGTCGATTCCGTCGTAATAATACGCGCCGTCTGCGCTCATTGTGATGATAACTTTGTCCGCAAGACAGGTTTTTCGCAAATCAGCCGCAATTTCTTTTATCGGGCGAATTCTGGAGGATTTTGTCGCAATGAGAGCCTCATCCATGTTCGGAACAAGGATATCAACGCCCGAATATTTAGAAAAATCCTGACCTTTCGGGTCCATGAGGATGATTTTGTCGTGGCGGTTTGCGAGTTTTACGATATCAATGATTAATTCGCGCGTAAGCACGCCCATTATGTAGTCCGAGAGGATTATCAAATCCACTTCATCAATGATTTTTTCGATATTTGAATAAATTTCTTTTCTGATTTCGTCAGAAACGGGCTCGTCAGATTCATTGTCAACACGGGCGAGGTGCCTATTGTTCTGTGCGATAAGCCTTGTTTTTACCGTGGTAGGGCGGCAGGGGTCTTTTATGACAAAATCGCTGTTGATTTTGTGCTTTTTGAGCAAATCCGAGATGACGCCGCTATACAAATCATCGCCGATAACGCCTGCGAGGTAGACTTTTGCTCCAAATGACGCAATATTACTTGCAACGTTCGCCGCGCCGCCCGTCAGGCAGGTTTTTCTCTTTACTTCCAGAACCGGAACCGGTGCTTCGGGCGAATTTTTGTTTGTTTTGCCCCATAAGTATTCGTCGAGGATGATATCGCCCACAACAAGGATTTTTACATCTTCAAATTTTTCGATTAATTCGTACAGGCTTTTTTTCAGTGCTTTGTCCACGGTTTTTCCTTTTCATAAATAAACTAATCTAGTGTCGCCTTAGCCGATTCGCCTACGCGAACCGCCCAAGGCTCACCT
>URHD01000111.1 GCA_900547585.1 uncultured bacterium
GAATAGGCTGGAAAATATTAAATATTTCCATAGTTTTAATAAACAATCATTTCTGGAAATTGTAAAAATCGGCGAAAGTTTAATAAAATCAATGCAAAAAGCTTGTCAAAGATTTTTCAGCATGTACGATGGTATAACATGCGATTATAATACAATGAAAAAGAAGGTTTAATGGCTAAAGACGTAATAGAATTTGAAGGAAAAATACTGGAATCACTGCCGAATGCGATGTTTCGCGTGGAACTTGAAAACGGACACGAGATTCTGGCTCATATATCCGGAAAAATTAGAAAAAACTTCATCAAAATTCTTCCGGGCGACAAAGTAAAAGTCGAAATGACGCCGTACGACTTAACCCGCGGCAGAATAACATACAGATTGAAATAAAAAGAAAGAAAAAAGGAAAAATAAAATGAAAGTAAGAGCATCAGTTAAAAAAATGTGTAAAGACTGCAAAGTCATCAGAAGAAGAGGCAGAATCACCGTAATCTGCAAAAACCCGAAACATAAACAAAGACAAGGCTGATTCCTTGCGGGCACGGAGCCGAGCGGCTGCCGGACGAGTGCTCATTTTGAGGTGGAAGTTAATCCGCCGGAACGCCGGTAATCAGTACAAGCGTCAAACAATTAGAAAACAATCAATTAAAATAAACAAGGAGAAAAAATGGCAAGATTAGCAGGGGTAGATTTGCCCCGTAACAAAAGAATGATAGTAGCGCTGACCTATATCTACGGAATAGGCCCCACACGCTCTGCTAAAATCCTCGAAGCCTGCGGAATTTCACAGGACTTGAGAACAGACGACCTTACCGATGATGATATTAAAAAACTCAGAAATGAGCTTTCTAACTACCACATCGAAGGCGATCTCAGAAGAGAAGAAACCCTTAACATCAAAAGACTTTCTGAAATCAACTCATACAGAGGAATGCGCCACAGACGCAAACTTCCAGCAAGAGGTCAGAGAACAAAAACAAACGCAAGAACAAGACGCGGTAAAAAAACAGGACCTATCGCTAAGAAGAAAACAGCTTAATTGTAAAATAAGCGCATAAATTTAAAATAACCTAATAAAATAACAATTAATAAAAGGAAATAAAAATGGCAAGACCAGTAAAAACTAAAAAGAAAGAAAAAAAGAATGTATTGCAGGGTGTTGTGCATATTCAATCCACCTTCAATAATACAATCGTAACTTCTTGCGATACGCAGGGTAATGCTGTTGCCTGGGCTTCAGCAGGTGCTTGCGGATTTAAAGGCGCAAGAAAAGGCACCCCGTTTGCTGCACAATCAGCAGCAGCGCTCGTTGCAAAAAAATCAGCAGATCAGGGTATGAAAAAAGTAGAAGTATATATCAAAGGTCCCGGATCAGGCAGAGAAACGGCTATCAGAGCAATTCAGGCAGCCGGACTCGAAATCACTTTGATTAAGGATGTTACTCCGATTCCGCACAACGGATGCCGTCCTCCTAAGAAAAGAAGAGTGTAGCGGATTTTTTCTGGCACGAAGCTGCCCATGCGAACAGGGACGGTGAAATGGAGTTTTGCACAGCAAAACGCAATGGAACGGAGGCCCTGAGAGCGAAAATAATCCAAGACGCAAAACCATTTCAAAAGAAAATTATAAGAAAAAGAAAGAAAAAGGAGTCAAAATTGGCTAGATATACAGGACCTAGAAATAAATTATTCCGTAACTTCGGTGTTTCGGATTTATCTAACAGAAAGCTTGTTTCTTCAATGAGACAGAGTGCTTCAGGTCAGCACGGCGCAGTTCGCAAAAAGCTTTCTGACTATGCAATTCACTTGAATGAAAAGCAAAAAATCAGACTTACATACCTCGTAAGCGAAAAACAATTTGCAAAATACTACAACGAAGCTGCAAGAAGAAAAGGCGTTACAGGCACAATCCTTTTGCAAATGCTTGAAAGCAGATTGGACAACGTTTTGTTCAGAGCAGGCTTCGCAGCAACAAGAAAACAGTCCAGACAGATTGTAAACCACGGACATGTTCTTGTTAACGGCAAAAAAGTTGATATTCCGTCATTCCTGGTTAAAGCCGGTGATGTAATCACAATCAAATCAAGAAGCAATGATTTCATTAAAGCAGTTCTTGAACCGATTGATTCTGCAATAGCTCCCGCATGGATGACAATTGACAGAGATGCACAGAAGATTACATTCGACAGAATACCCGAAAGAGAAGAGCTTGATCCTGAATTCAAGGAACAGCTTGTAATCGAGTACTATTCAAAATAATTAATCAGGAGAATTTGATTATGGAATTAAAAATTAAATGTGTAAATACAACTACAAGTTCTGACGGCTCACAGTACGGTCAGTTCGTAATCGAGCCGATGGAAAGAGGCTTCGGTACAACAATCGGTAACGCACTCAGACGCGTACTCCTTTCTTCATTGGAAGGTGCGGCTGTTACTTCTGTCAGAATTGAGGGTATTACTCACGAATATACGGCAATTCCGGGCATCGTAGAGGATGTAATCGACATTATGCTCAACCTTAAAGGTCTTGTTGTTAAAACTGACAACAAAGATGAGCAGCACCTCAGATTAGATATCGACAAACCCGGCCCTGTGCTCGGTTCTGACTTGCAGCTTCCTGCTGGCGTAAAAGTTGTAAACCCTGACTGGCTGATTTGCACAGTTGCTGAGGGCGGAAGCATTCATGCTGATATCACTGTTGAAACCGGCAAAGGCTATATCACAACTGATGTTCTTAAAGGAAATCAGGGCTCATTGCCTATCGACATGCTCCCGATTGACGCTACATTTATGCCGATTAAACGCGTAAGCTATACAGTTGACCACACACGTGTTGGCGACGTTACAGATTTTGACAAACTTACCCTCGAAATCTGGTCAAACGGCAGCGTAGATGTTACAAATGCACTTTCTCAGGCTGCTAACATCTTGATTGAACACTTTATGCAGATTGCGGCAATTACAGGGCAGCCGGTTATCCCCGTTGCTCCGGTTATTGTTGCTGAGGAAGAAGAAGTTGTTGAAGCAGGCTCTCCGAGCATTTCAATCGAAGATTTGGAACTCTCTGTCAGAGCTTACAACTGCCTGAAAAGAGCAAGCATCAACTCAATGGCAGAATTGCTGAAAAAATCAGAACATGATTTGCTCAACATCAAAAACTTCGGCAAAAAATCTTCTGACGAAGTTATCGAAAAACTCCACCAGTTCGGTTTGGACTTGATGCCCAACCCGGAAGGTGTTGAATACGAAGATATGGTATAAAATCGGGGCGAAAGCCCCTTTAAATAAGATAATTAAGTAAAACAAAGGAAATAAAAATGAGACACCAGTGTAAAAAACATACATTAGGAAAAGCGCAGGACCAGAGAAACGCTTTGCTTCGTTCTTTGGCTACCGAGCTCATTTTGCACGGCGAAATCAATACAACAATGGCAAGAGCAAAAGCTCTTAAACCTTATGTTGAAAGCGTTATTGGCTATGCAAAAAAAGGCGACCTTCACTCAAGAAGATTGGCTGCAAAATTCATTTTTGACCGTTTGACAGGCGAATTTATGGATCCTAAAACAGGCGCCATCATTGAAACTCCGGCAGAAGGTCAAAAAACTATGCCTGAAACAGTTCTGAGAAAACTGTTCAACGAAATCGGCAAAAAATATACAAGC
>URHD01000112.1 GCA_900547585.1 uncultured bacterium
TGTGGCTGTTTATGAATATATTTATTCAAAATACCCTGCTTATCTTGCAGACAATGACTATAAAAACAACCTTTATTACCAGAATTTCCTGCTTACTTCAAAGGCTGCGCGTGAACAAATCAGGAAAAAATACAATCAGTCAGCAGTTGTTCCTGTAAGCAATAAAAAGACCGAAGAGTCAAAGTAACTGTTTTTTTAAGTGCTTTATGTCGAATCGCTTTGTAAAATTATTTTCATTATTTCTGGTCACTGTATTTTCAATGCAGTGTGCAATGGCTTTGCCCGTTTATACGGAAAGCATTGATCCTGAATATGTAAAATCAAAAAATTCTCAAAAAAAAGAATTTGTAATGCCTGTATTTGTGGATGAAGCAGCAGCTCAACTCCCAAAAGACTGCAAAAAACCCCGATACATACCCCGGCAGTTTGTGGATATTGCTTTTGTCAATGTAAACGTAGATTCTGTAGAGAAAAAGGCTTTTACTCCGGTAGTGTTTAAGGATATACCGGTAAAACTCGGCGAAGAAGACAAATATTTTGTAAAACCTGTTTTTAGCGGTCGGATTTCTGTGGATAACCTGATACCGGTGAAAGTTTCGCCAGATGCTCTGATAAAACCGGTAAGCAAGCCCGTTCCTGCAGTTGTTAACGGAGTGAAAACAAATATCCCGCAGGAATATCCGCTCGTCGGCACCAGAGTAAGCTTTAAAATCGTAGAGGATGTGTACAAAAACGGGGAGCTTTTTATAAAAAAAGGTACGGATGCTTACGCAATAGTTGGAAGATCTGTGCCGGCTATGTTTGGTGGCGCTTCGGGTGAAGTGCAGGTCGATAGATTCAGGACTTTTGATGTTGATGGAAATATTGTACGATTAAGCGGAGTTATAGAAAACGAAGGCTTTTCTACCGGATATTTGACAAATCTGATAGGCATGGCTCTTGTTCCTTTTACTTTTGGCACTTCGGCGCTCCTTGTTTTTCTTGTTCCGGGTACCTCCGGTGCAATTAAGCCCGAACTTGTTTATACATTGTATTACGACTCAGAAAGAAACTAAAAAGATTTACATTGAGCCATATTTTAGATACTATGACATTAATTATGATTAGACTTAGAGAAAAGGTTCATGAAATAGCCTATAAAATTAGTAATTTGCGTTTTGTTGTAAATTACCGCAGAATGTGGCCTTATGTTAAACCTTACTGGTTTAGGGCTTTGCTGGCTGTAACCATTTGTATCCCAATAGGTGCTCTCGACGCAGTTATTGCACTTTCGTTGAAGCCATATATGGATTTGGTCATGGTCGAGAAATCAGTGCAGTCGCCATGGTATATTCCTTTTGGAATTGTTGCATTTACGTCGGTTCAAGGAGGTTTGAATTATCTTGCTACATATTTGAATACCTGGGTCGGTGCAAAAATTACAAATGGCTTGAAGTTTACCTTGTATCAGAAAATGTTGACTCTGCAAACCTCATTTTTTGACCAGAGAAATTCCGGTGATGTAATTTTTGCATTTAATAACAACGCTGATATGGCTTGTTCGGGTCTTTTGGACAATCTTAAGGTCTTTACTCAGCGTCTTTTTTCTTCAATTTCGCTTGTCTGCGTGCTGTTTTACAATTCTTGGCAGCTCGCTCTTATTGCTGTAGTTGTTTTGGGCTTTGCATTCTTGCCTGTTGCCAGAATAAGAAAAAGAATCAACGATGTTATGGGTAAAACGCTTGTTGCTGATGCTTCGGTTATAACTGCATATAATGAGGCATTTTCTGGCAACAAAACAATCACTGCATACAATTTGCAGCCGCAGCAAACTAACCGCTTTTTTGAAATTTTAAAAGGAATTTTCACGCTTAGGATAAAACTCGTCCAGAAAACCTCCTGGCTTTCCCCTATGATGCATGTGGTTGTTTCTATCGGGATAGGGCTGGCTATTGGTTACGGAAGCCATTTGATTTTGACCGGGAAAATTACAAGCGGAAACTTTGTTTCGTTTATCACAGCGCTTATTATGCTTTATACGCCGGTCAAGAGTTTGGGAAATAATTTCAACCAGGTTCAGCTTTCATTCTTTGCGATTGAACGTGTTTTTGACATGCTCGATATGGAGCCTGAAATTAAGGACAAAGAAAATGCCCAAAATATGCTCTCAGACTACTCTGTAATTGAATTTAAAGATGTAAACTTTGAATATGTTCCGGATGTGCCGGTGCTTAAAAATATTAATCTCCGTATTAAAAAAGGCGAAACAATTGCTTTCGTCGGGAACTCGGGAGGCGGAAAAACGACGATTGTAAATCTTCTTCCCAGATTTTATGATGTAAAATCCGGTTCCATTACCGTTGACGGGACTGATATTAGGGATTTTTCGCTAAAATCTTTGAGAAACAACATTTCAGTGGTTTTTCAGGATAATTTCCTCTTTTCTGGTACAATCAGGGAAAATATTTTGCTCGGTAATGAAAACGCTACTGAAGAAATGCTCCAGAATGCGGTTAATGCGGCTTATCTTGATGATTTTATTTCTGGGCTGGAGCAAGGGCTTGATACATTTATCGGAGAAAGAGGGATTTTGTTATCCGGCGGTCAAAAACAGAGAGTTGCTATTGCCAGAGCTTTCCTTAAAAATGCCCCTATTGTTATCCTTGATGAAGCGACTTCCGCGCTTGATAACAAGGCAGAGGCTGTTGTGCAAATGGCGATAGATAACCTTATGCAGGACAAAACCGTTTTTGTAATCGCTCACAGGCTTTCAACTATCCAAAATGCTGACAAAATCGTTGTAATAAACCAGGGTGAAATCGTTGAAACAGGCACGCATGAAGAGCTTTTGAATATTGAAAACGGCGCTTACAAATCCCTTTATAACGCACAATTCAAAAATAAAGAAGATGAGTTTGTTTCAGCTTAGCTAAATACTGATTTAACCATAGAAATATAAGAATCAGGGAAATTTATTACCGTACGCTTTGAAAGATAGTCAACACCGAGTTTCGCGGCAATAAAACCTATATTGTAGGTAGCTGAAACAAGCACAATCTTTGTTTTTTGCGTTTTTTCAGATTGTTTTGCGTTTTTTACAAACCATTCGCCTGCAAGTTCGGGTAAAAACTCCGTTTCCATCTGTAAATCCGAGAAAATCAGCCCGAACGGCTCTTCTGCTTCCAGTATCTCTATTCCCTCTCTTGCGTTGGACGCAATGCGCAGATAATATTCGCCATCAATGCTTTCGTCTAGCATTGTTTTGTGGAATTTTTGCCATTCGCGGCTGTCTTCAACTACAAGAATACGTTTTTGCATGAATTAATTATACGACAATCCGGAAAAATAAGCTTCTAATATTGTATTAATTATTTATATATACAATATATTAACAATATGTAAAGAA
>URHD01000113.1 GCA_900547585.1 uncultured bacterium
AAAAAATAATATTTTGATACAAAAATCCTCTATATTAACCTTTACGTTAGTTAAAAAATCATTATTATATAAATATGAAGAAAATTTTTCTCCTGATAACTGCTCTGATTTTTTGTGTAGGCGCCGCGTATTGCGACGATATCGGCGGATGGGATGATTATATAAAAATTGACGAAGCAGCAAAAAGCCAGCAAAAATCCGTTACAAAAGACGAATTTGAAAAGGTTATGCAGCGTTTTGAGAAAAAGAAAAAAGAAAAACCGAAAATAAAAGGCGAATCCCGAACCCCCGAGGATGAATCGTTCGGAAATGTTCAAATTTTTAAAGAATTATACGAGACATATCCGACAATTCTTGTCCCCACAGACCTAATTACGCAGGACGGACAGGAGATTCCTACGGGTTTTTACAGAATAATGTCAGTTAAACAGCCGCATGAGTATTTTATGAATTTTTATCAGGGCAATTCCCTCATTGCGCGCGTCAAATCCAATAAAACCGACAACGATTTTAACCAGAAGACCCTGAACTACGCAAAAATGATAGAAAACGATGAAAATACCGTGAAATTCATCTACGGCGATATTGATTGTAACCTCGAAACGATTATTTTTATCAAAAAGTGAATGAATTGATAGAGGGCGTCCAAAGCGCAGTTAATTCATTTTTCTAGCTCGATTCACTGCGTTCATAGGCGTCGAAAAATGAATTAACTACTCTTTGGACTTTGGGAGATGTTGATTTTGCCGCGTCTAACCAAATAAAACTAGCGTTTTTCTTTCAACGCAGCCAGCTCTTTTTGATAAGGCGAGATTTTGTTCAGCTTGAAAATCACATCAGGAAGCACTTTCAGTGTGTAATCAATTTCTTCTTCCGTTGTGAACCTGCTGAGGCTGAATCTTATGCTTCCGTGCAGCGCTGTGAACGGTACACCCATTGATTTTAATACATGACTGGGTTCCAAACTTCCGGATGTGCAGGCGCTTCCGGAACTTGCGCAAATTCCGAGATCGTTGAGGTGAAGCAGAATTAATTCGCCCTCAATGTATTGAAAACCGATGTTCGTGGTGTTGGGCACGCGATTTGTGGTCGAACCGTTTACACGGGCATTGTAAATTGTCGATAAAATGCCTTTTTCGAGCTTGTCACGCAACGCAGCAACCCTTGTTGCTTCGTCATGAAGCGCTTCTTTGGCGAGTTTTGCTGCGACGCCGAGTCCGATAATGCTCGTAACGTTCTCTGTGCCTGCTCTTTTGCCTCTTTCTTGGTGACCGCCGATAATCAATGCCGGCAAAAGCGTACCGGTTTTGATGTATAGCGCTCCTACGCCTTTTGGCGCATGGATTTTGTGCCCTGCAATGCCCATAAGGTCAACCTGCGTGTTTTTGACGTCAATCGGGATTTTTCCGGCGCCTTGAACTGCATCTATGAACACTTTTGTTTTAGGATTTTTGTTTTTTACAATTGAAGCAGCTTTTTCATAAGGGAAAATCACGCCTGTTTCGTTGTTTGCCATCATCATGCTGACCAGTGCTGTTTCTTCGTTGACTGCTTCACTCAATTCGTTGAGGTCAAGGTTCCCCTCGCTGTCAACGTTCAAATATGTAACATCATAACCCTGTTTTTCAAAGTATTTGTAAACATTGAGAACGCATGGGTGCTCGACTTTTGTCGTGATGATGTGTTTTTTGTTTTTGTTTGCTTCAAGAACGCCCTTTATCGCCATATTTGCGCTTTCAGAACCTGAGCCCGTGAAAATAATTTCGCGTTCGTCTTTTGCACCGAGCAAATCGCGCACTGATTCTCTGGCTTCTTTGATTGCGTAAGAAACTTTTCCGCCAAATTCGTGCGTGCTTGACGGATTTCCGTAAAACTCGCAAAAATAAGGAAGCATAGCCTCGAGCACAATCGGGTCGATTTTTGTTGTTGCGTTGTTGTCCAAATAAACTACTTTTTCTGTCATTTTACACCTCCACGACTTCAATGTCGGGCGAAATATGCTCTTTCAAAGAAGCTTCCACAAAGTTTTTAAGCGTGTTTGATGAGAACTTGCAGGATTTGCAGCTTCCTTTTAAAGAAACGTAAACTTTATTCTCTTTAACATCAATAAGCTCAATATCTCCGCCGTCTTTTCGCAGTTCGTTGGAAATATATTTTTCTATAACGTTGTTAACTTTCAAAATGAGCTGCGTCGTAGACATGCTTGAAATATCAAGCTTCGGGCGCTCAATATTGTATTCGTCGAGCAGTTTTTGAATTACCTGATGACAATGTCCGCAAGCCCCACCGGCTTTTGCGTAATTCATGACGTCTTCAAGGTCTTTGAGATGATTTTCTTCGATAATCTGCCTCAAATGCTTTTCTGTAACGTGATAACAGCGGCAAAGAATCTTCTCATCTTCAGGCTCAACGTATTCTTCGCCGTAATAATTGGCAATTGCAGCTTCAAGCGCGTCATGACCCATAACCGAACAGTGCATTTTTTCCGGAGGCAGTCCTCCGAGCGCTTCTGCGATTTGCTGGTTCGTGATTTTTTTAGCTTCGTCAATATGCTTGCCGATGACCATTTCAGTCAAAATACTTGAGCTTGCAACAGCCGAACCGCAGCCGAAAGTCTGGAATTTTGCGTCCGTGATTATGCCGTCTTTATCAACTTTGAGATAAAGCTTCAATGCGTCGCCGCATGCCAGCGAACCTGCCTCGCCTATGGCGTCTGCGTTCTCTATTTCCCCGACGTTTCTGGGGTTTTTATAATGATCCATTACTTTTTCAGTATAATCCCACATAATATATTCCTCATGTAATTTTTAACGATACTTTTACACCTACATATTAACTCAAAAAAATAATTTTTATCAGCAAAAAAGGGATTTGTATAGCAGATTCCGCTTAAAGCGATTGAATATGTCCTGCGGGACTTGTTTGACGCCTTAAAACGGTCATCCTGAACTCATTTTGTGGAAAATTATACCCACCCTCAAAAAAAGAAGCCGGAAAAAGTGCTGCCTGCTAACAAATATTAACTTTTGTAAAAAATACTCTTTATGGATGTTATAAACAATTGGTGAATGGGTATATTAAATATAGGTAGAATTTATTGAGTTTACACCCTGAAAGAGGTCTTGGAATATGAAAAAGTATTATAATAATCCCCTGAAAACTCTTGTGTGGCAAGGCTTGACAGTCA
>URHD01000114.1 GCA_900547585.1 uncultured bacterium
GGGAAAAGGATTGTCCCGCCGTAGAAAAGCGTCCCGCGTCGTTTGCTGTTGGGCTGAAAGCCCAACCTACTTCATAATTATGACCGGCTATGCCGGAGATTCCCGTTCGGAGCCGGGAATGACAGTACGAGGGTTGCAACAGGCTCTAAAAGTACAAAATATATTAAATCCACTTTGTACGCAAATACATCAATACCCGACCGGATTATTTGTAAACCGCCCCAGCCGCGCTGTTTCGCAAATATTCCAGAATCGCCCCGCCCACTTCTTCGTTGGGATCGAACGGTTTTGTTACCGGTTTTTGAGCATTGTGCAAAAACATCGTCATCAGCGGCCCGAAACCGTCAGGAATTTGCGTTTTGCGGTAAATTCCGGCGAGCATGACCTGAATATTGGGAGATTCGTTATAATTAAATCTCGAAATCGCGTGATACTGCGTTTCCACGCCTTTTGCACCCGCATCAATAATTCTGTTGAGCAAAAACAGCCCCGCAGTGATTTCTTTTTCATCATTTGTAAAATTCAGCGAGGAAATGACCGGATTTATCGCTTTTTCCTTGTATGAAGCGATTTTTGCCGCAAGTTTTTCGTCAAAGCGAGCATGGTTGGTCTTTTCATCGGGGAGCTCGAAGGTTTTTAAAAAATTGTACACAAGTTCGCACGGCTCGGGCATTTGCGGGAATGACGGAGTTTGAGGAACACGATTAAATTGTAAAAATACAGGTGAAACCGGCATAAAACCTCCAAATTTCTATGAATAAACAAACGGCGGGCCGTTTTTGATTTCGTAAAGGATATTTTCCGCGCGGACTTTGAGCTCTTTTTTGTCCTTTCCGTTGAACGCCTGCAACCTGAATTCGTCCATCAGTGGCTCAATTACGCTTTTTTTCTTGGTTTCAAAATTTTTAAGCTCAACCTCAACAAGCCTGTTTTGCAGCTCGAGCTCGGTGTTTGCGTTCTCTTTTATGACCTGAACCTCCCGAATCGCCTCAACAGCCTTTGTTCCGACGTAACCAAGAGCCGTAACCGTGGTCATTCCTGCAAAAAGAATCTTCAAAAGCGGGTTTTCGGGGTTCACAATCATGTTGTACAAATGCGCTCTGTCGTCGTTTGTATGCGAATAATACGACGGCTTGTTCCCGGGTGAGCCGGCAATCGCTTCTGCGCCGCGCTGGTAGATTTTTTCAACCTCCTGAATCGTTTCTTGCGCAAATTTCTTCATATCAACGTTTTCAGGCGCTTTTTTCACGCCGGAAAGCGTTTCTTCGACGAAATTTTTCGGAACCCGCAAAGAGGTAAACAGCTTTTTAATATATTCAAGGTCATCATGGCTCAAATCAGAGTTCTGAACAAGCTTTTTGACCTTGTCGAGCATTTCTTTTTCATAGTTTGCGTACAATTTCGCTGTTTTTTGGACATTTTTAAACGCAAAAACCCCGAGCCCCGTAATTGCAAGGACGCTTGCGGCAATTGCGGCGAGAAGTTTTTTATCGCTTTTATGGAACTTTTCTTCTGACTGCGGTTTTTCGCCAAAACTCATAAATTTCCGAAAAGCTACGGGGGTGCGTAAAGAGGTGTTGTTCCTCTGGAGAATATCTTCGAGTTCGTGAGCTTTTTCACTCAGCATGTTTCTCAAAATCTGCATTTTTCCGGAAAAAGAACGGGTTTCGACAGAAATCAGCTTTTCTTGCAAATCTCTCTGGACATCTGCCTCTTTTTTCCTTACCCAGATTGATTTTACACCGTCCACAAAGTTTTTTCCGACCAGACCCGCCGCACTCAGAACAAAAACGCCCAGTGCGCCCAAAACCGTTCTGGTATTAGGGTCTTGAATCATCAAATATGTAACAAAATGCGGCTCGTTGTTAATAGCAATATTTTTGGGAACCTCGGGGAGCGTTTTCCACTCGGGGAGACGGGTTTTGTGCTTTGCCGCCATTGAAACCAGCGCCATTCCACCCGCAAGAACCCCGAAAACGCCCGTCGTAATCCCCAGAAGCGAGGTCAGGCTTTTTTGAGCCGATTTTTCCGATTTTTTGTCATCGGGTGATTTTGATGTATATCTAAAACGGTCAGTTTTTTCCGGAATCACAAGGCTGTCGTACATGCTCGTCAAATTTACCGGATCTTTTATCAAATTGTTTACAACGAGCGCCTCTTTTGTTTCAGAGAGCTGTTTTTTCTGTGTTTCGGTTTGATTCCTGTACTGGCGGCGCGTTTCATTGTCCTGATAAGGCCTAATCGTGCTCATTTTGCGCCTCCTGACCTTTTATTTCCGGAGAAAAGGGGTGAATTTTTTTCATTTCTTCCTGTCTGTTTCTTTCTTCGATTTTCTTGACTTCTTCATCTTCTTCGTTGTCTACGAATGCAATTCCGAAAAGATTGAACGCTTTTTTCTGCAATTCTTTAAATTTTTCGGAAATTTTCTTTTCAATTGCGGCTTTTGTTTCACCAAAAAGCGCTGCGAGCTTGTCTGTGATGTTTACGAATTTTTCTTTTATATTCTGTGCAAAATCAGCGATTTTTGCGCCAAGATTTTGGACATTGTTTGCAATTTTCTCACCCAGAGCGGAAACCGGCGTCATCAGAAAATTTTTCATACCGTTAAAAACATTCATAACCGGCGCGGGAATTACGCTCAGCACTGAATTTTTTATTGCAGCGAGATTTTGTGCAAACTTTTGCATTTGCGCCGCCTGCAAAGCCTGCTCCGCCTGAACATTTGCCTGATGGCGGGCGAGTTTCTGGGCTTTCATCATCTGCCCGATTGCATAGCACTGTTCCCATGACATTTCGCCTGCTTTTGGCTTTTCGTGAGCTCTTGTTGCGCCGCCGCCACCCATTCCGTTGCAAATAGGGCATGCACCCAGCGGCAGTCCATGCGGACAGGTTCCGGCTTTTTGTGTTTGTGCTGACATTATCGGAGTTGACATTAAAAATCCTGTGTTTTCCAACTACACAGGATACTCTCAAGCTGTTTTTTCATGTACCTTAGCCCGAAGTACCCTGATTTTTTTAAAGGTTTGGCGGCTATCTAATCTAGTGTCGCCTTAGTCGATTCTTACCTCTCACAAAACGATACTCA
>URHD01000115.1 GCA_900547585.1 uncultured bacterium
TCGCGCAGGCGAATCGCATAAGGCGACACTAGATTAAATAACAGCTGAAACGAGATTTTTATGCAGATTAACAAAACCCCCTCCTTTAAAGCCGTTATAATGGCTCCAACAATGAAAAAATACCTCCGGAACCCGATGAAGGCGATTCGTTTTGACGATTTTCGCAAAGAAATCGAACCGATGTATTTTAATGATTTTTATATCGAACCTGTGGGCAAAGATGTCCTGCAAATCGGCATTACAAAAAGCGATTCAGTAGATACTTATTTGCACAGCAAGGCTTTTAAGCTGAATAAAAAAAGAGAAAATTTTCTTAAAGGCATGAAAATGCTTAATCAGGCTATGCGCAAAAACCGTGAAGATAATAAATTTCCGGGATTGTTGGGATATGTAAATCTTGATGAACTTCCTCCGAAAACAGCAGCAGAAAGGGTTATCGACGCAGCTAAATTTTACAACGAAACGGTAGTGGGATTGAATTAAAAAAAATGCTGCTGCTAAATAACAATTCTCCGTCTTTTAAAGCCCGCCCCCTGTCAAAAGTCTTTTTACGCTCAAATTCAGGCTCATCGCCCATTGTGATTTACGAGCTGGGCAAAAAAGACGAGCCGTTTTTGCGAAAAATGGTTAACAAAATCCGCCTTGACGAGCTTTGTGTGGAAAATAAAAAGCGTCAGGACCTGATAAAATGGAAAGAACTACTTTTCAGGGCTTATGAGGATTTGCAGTACAATACGGTTCTTCTTGCGGTAAAAGATAAAAAACCGTGCGCAAT
The DNA here is from genome assembly GCA_900547585.1 of uncultured bacterium. Taxonomy (GTDB): domain Bacteria; phylum Cyanobacteriota; class Vampirovibrionia; order Gastranaerophilales; family Gastranaerophilaceae; genus Spyradomonas. The sequence continues at coordinate 776 of URHD01000115.1, forward strand.
AATGTCTTATATGGAGCTTTTCGGAAGAATTAACCTTTCCAATATTGCCGCTATCCCTGTAAAAAAAGACACATACGCAAAATGCGCAGGAAAATCTCTGCTGCGGGAGCTTTTTGAACTGGCTCAAAATAAAGATGCACGTGCAATAGGCGGCATGGTGAATTCTGATGAGCCGCATATAGTAAAATTCTACAAAGACGCCGGATTTAAAATCAATGCTAATATTCTTTCTTTCAAAAAAGAGGATTTTTACCAGAAAGCCACGGCAGCAATGGATAATTTTCTTGAATACATCCCTGTAAAAAATCCCAGAGAAGTTAATCTAAACAGAAAATGCAGCCTGAATTTTAAGCCCACGGTTTTTGATAAATTAAAAGGTCTTTTCACAAAAAATTAGGAAACTGTTTCCTGCCGGCTCTCAGAACGCGGCAAAAGCGTGCAGCCCTGCGGGCTGTATTCACAAACACAATTTTTACCGTTGTTTTTAGCGTTGTAAAGCGCTACGTCAGCGAGCTCGATTAAAGTTTGCTCATCCAGCGCACAGGAGGGGTATTCGGACATGCCGATACTAATCGTCGGAGCAATTATTGTGCCGTCTTTGAGTTTTATTTTGATTTCACTGATATTTTTTCTCAAACGCTCGGCAATAACGCGTCCGTCCATCGTGTTTGTTTCCGGAAGAATTACTGTGAACTCTTCTCCGCCGTATCTTGAGGCGATATCTATTTTTCTTATGGTCGTTTGGATACAATTTGCAATTTCTTTCAAAACCTGGTCACCCACAGGGTGCCCGTATGTGTCGTTTACGGATTTGAAATTGTCAATATCCATCATAAGCAGGGTCATTTCGTGGTTATATCGCGCTGAACGCTTCAATTCCGTTTCCAGCAGCGTGTAGAAATGTCTGTAAATATAAAGTTTTGTCATGCCGTCTTTTGTGGCAAGCTCGTAGAGTTTTGCGTTATCAATCGCAATAGCTGCCTGATTTGCAAGCGCTTCAATAAATTCTAAATCCTGCTTGTTAAAAAGTTTTCCGTTTTGCTTGTTGGTGATGTTAATTACGCCTATGGCCTCGCCTTTTGCAATAAGCGGAACGCACAAAAGCGACGAAACATTCAAATCTTCACCCATTTTCAGGAATCTGGGGTCATTTTTTCCGAGATTTGAGATTATAGATTTTTTTTCAACAAAAACCGACCCTGCGATGCCTTCGCCTACCTTGATTTTTCCGCATTCAACAAGCCCGTTGTTGATTTCAGCCTCGAGATTTTTATCGGCAAGCCCGTAAACAACTTTTGTCTGCAAAACGTTCTCTGTGAAATTGTAAAGCATTAATGAGCCTTTTTCAGCCTCTATAGTGTCGAGCGCCTTGCTCAAAATCACGCGCAAAAGGCGTTTCAAATCATCAATGAAGTTTACAGCCTGTGAAATGTTGTAAAGAATCGAAATATTGTGCAGCGATTTTTGAAGTTTTCTCAAATCGTTTTCCTGCTCACGCCGTTTGATGTACTTAATCAAAATCGGCTCAACATAGGTGAAAACTTTTTCCAGATATTTTATGTCAGAATCCGAAAATGGCAGATTTCCCTCTTTCGGGCCGATAGAGCAGATAAAATAAGGGATTCCGTCTTTTTGAAACAGCTTAAAATAGCTGCTGTTGAGGTTGTAAAGATTGTATTTTTCCCAGAAAGACTTGTAAATCGGTCTTTTTCCGTCCGCAGTTACCTTTGTGAGTTCACCGTTGTTCAAAACCTCCCAAAAACCCTCATCATCGTTCTCAAACTGGAAGTTTTCACGATTTTCAAGGTTTGGATTTGCGACCATGTAATAAACATTGTTCTGGTTTATGAAAAATCGAATATTGTCGAGGCTGAGCGTCTGGGAAATAAAGTCAGAAATTTTGTCAATCAAATCCTCAAGCGATTCTGCCTGTGTCGCAATGATACTAAGCTCAAACAGGTTATTCAAATCACAAAAATTTTTTTGGAGCGTTGAAATTTTTTCTGCAAAATTATCTTCCATAAGCATATTCTATTTCATTTTGCCCGATAATTCAATAATGGTTTTGGTTGATTTTGTTTTAGCTTGAATTTGAGTTTTTGCGCGAAATGGCGGCGGGTTTACTTTTCCGTTCCGATTCCCCCGGCTACGCACAACCGGATAACAAATTTTACAGATTCATGACGCCTCCTCCATAGTCACTCCAAAGTAAACCCGCCGCCATTGCGCCTTTTGAGGTTTTTTTGAATTTGTCCGAGAAAAGTTCGTGATAAGGAACGAAGTGACGTGAACGAACTTTTT
>URHD01000116.1 GCA_900547585.1 uncultured bacterium
AAATCCCGAGACATGGCTGCACCCCTAACAACCACACCAATCATGAAAAAACCGCTAAAATCTTTCGCCCTATATAAAAAAAACAAAAAAGCCGGAAGTTGTAATTCCGGCTTTTGTTCATCTTCCACAATATTCTTAATAAAGCGCGAGCTGTCTTGTTCCTGCGTAGAATGAAATCAATGCAATACCCGTAAAAATCAGATTTACGCCGACGAGAATGCCAATTGTGAGCACTGCTGCGGCAGGGAGCATGTAGATTATCAAAAACGCAAGGAAGAATTGGACAATTGCTGCTACAATTCCCATCCACCAGTATTTAAGCACATGACGCTCTTCAATGGCGACACTCATTGAGCTGATACCTTCGAGTATCAGGTAGAGCGCAATACCCATCGTTAGCACGAGCAGGTTGAACATAGGATTCATGGTCATATAAATACCCGCACCGATTAATAATACGGATATGAGCATTTGCAGCCATGCTTTTTCCATTTCATCTCTGCGAACAATGGAACTGATGAGCTTATGGATACCGACAAGGATTAAACCTATACTGACAATCACGCCAATTGCAATTGACGAAACGGCCGGCAGTACCAGCATAAGAATACCGATAACAAGCGCAAAAAGTCCTTCTGTCAGAAAGAAATTGTGATGTCTTTTCATAATTTCTGCCATAGTGAAACTCCTTTCCCTGGTTCTTATATATTAATCCCCGCTGGCTTTTGTTTTCATTGGAAAAAAAGACAGTATTACTAGCCGGATAGTTTACTCTTTTAACTTAATTTTTTTGCTGCTAAAATTGTTATAAAACAGGGACGTGCAATGGATAAAATATACAAACTTACTGATTTAATCGATAAAGACCTTGCGGAAGATAACCTCACCGAGGCAAAACGTGAAGAAATAGCAGAGGAAATGAACTGGCTGCTGCCTGATGGCGCAATCGTGCTTGCGCAAGCAAACCCTATCTCGGGATGGGTCGAATATAACGCAAAAAAAGCTGCAAAATGGATAAAATGGGCGAACCGCCTTAACATAGGGGCGATAGTTTTTCCGGAAATGTTTCTTGTCGGGTACCCGATTGGCGATTTTATTGACAGATTTCCGATTGTGGTTGAGGAAAACGAAGAATGGCTCAATGCGCTTGCGGAAATGACCGGCAAAGTCAAGGTTATAATAGGATTTATCGAAAAAAACAAAGAAAATAACGGAAAAAGGTATTACAATTCAGTTGCCGTGCTGGCGAACGGTAAAATCGAGCGCGTTGTGCATAAATCTCTGCTGCCGAATTACGCTGAATTCAACGACTATCGCCATTTTGAACCGGCTTGCATCGATACTGCAAACAGAATTACAAAAATAAACGGAAAAAAGGCAGGAATCATCGTCTGCGAGGACGGATGGAACGATTTTGACTTTTTTGAACACAATCTTTACCCTGTTGACCCTGTGGAAATGGTCGTGACAAAACGCAAGCCAGATTACCTGATAAACTGCTCCGCATCCATAACAAGGGCGAAAAAAGAGCAGCTTAAGCACAATATGCTTTCGTTTGCGGCGAAAAAACACAAAACACCGATGGTTTATGTAAATCAGGTCGGCTCCGGCGAAAATATCTCTTTTGAGGGCGCAAGCAGAGTTTATGACTGCTGCGGGGAGCTGATTTACCGTGCAAAATCTTATGCTGAGCAGTTTTTTGTCGTTAGTCCGTGTTCTGCTAAAAAAGGGGCAATTTATCCGCTTCCCGAGGGGCTCGAAAAAACTCTGAATTCCCAAAAAGCCTTTACGCTGGATCACGAGCCGGATTTGGAGCGGACTTATTTGACGATTGTACAATCAATCAGGGATTATTTCAAAAAAACAGGGTTCAAACGCGCTGTTTTGGGGCTGTCGGGCGGGCTGGATTCGACTGTTTGTGCAACTTTGCTGGCTGACGCTCTGGGGGCAAAAAATGTGCTCGGAATCAGCATGCCATCCAATATTACAAGCCCTGAAAGCAAAAGCGACGCAAAAGAGCTTGCAGAAAACCTCGGAATCAATTTTGCCGAAGAATCCATAAAATACCTTTACGAAATGACAAGAAGCCACTTCGACAGCGTGTTTAAAACCGTTGAAAAAAAATGGAACTGCCGTTATAAAGAGTGTTTTACAAACGATAACATTCAGGCGCGTTCAAGAGCCCTGATTTTGTGGGGCGTGGCGAACGAATTTGAATCAACACTGCCGATTGCGACTTCGGATAAGTCGGAATTGTACATGGGCTATGCAACAATCAACGGCGATATGTCAGGCGGGTTTGCGCCAATCGCCGATGTTACGAAAACAAAGCTTTTTGCGCTCGCAAAATGGATGAATGCGCACAGAAAGGTCAAAAACGCGATTCCTGAGGCGATTATCGCCAAAAAACCCGGTGCCGAGCTCGCGATTAACCCGAAAACCGGAAAACCCCTCCTTGCAGAAGAAGCTCTTATGCCATACGAGTTTCTGGATGAGGTAATCTGGCGCGTTGAGAATCTCGGGCAGTCTATTCAGGATATGATTGGAGAAAAATTTTTATACGAAACCAAAAACATGCTTTCACGCGACCAGAAAATGCTCTGGCTTGAGAAATTTTTCCGCAGAATGTCCACAGCGCTCTACAAATGGTCAATATTGCCGCCGGCGCCGATTGTGGATGCGCGCTCTATTAACAAAGCCGAATACCGGCACCCGATTATTGCTTCAAAAATCAACTACAACAAAACGACTTTCGAGTACAAGCAGGGTGTTTTAAATAATTTGTGATTTGTAAACAAATGTAAAAATCCACCGATTGAACGTTTAAAAATTCTAAAAAAGGGAATTAAATAAATATAAACCTTAAAAAGGTGTCCGAGAAAAGTTCGTGATAGGAACGAAGTGACATGAACGAACTT
>URHD01000117.1 GCA_900547585.1 uncultured bacterium
TTTGAAGATTTGATATTTTTTTCAAAATATGGAATTGCCTCTTCAAAATCCTCAAGCAGATAATAAAGCTCGCCTATTTTGTAATCCATGTCAGAATATTTATTCTTTTTGTCATAATTTTTTATTTTTAGTGCATAATAGAGAGCTGTCGCGTATTTTTTCTCTTTTTGAAAATCACCTACCAGAGCGTTTGCGGCCGGAAGATTATAATTATTCATTTGAAAGGCGCGCTGGCGTTTGCTTTGTTTTAAAAAATCAGGCATTGCACCTTTTGTGCTTTCGTAAAGGTTGCTTGATGTCAGCAGGTTATTGTAAATTTCCTTGTTTTCTTTTGATAGATTTTTGTATGCTTTTCTGTCGATTTTTATAAATTTGTATTCGTTTTCATCCTTGTCATAAGCGTAAAAGGCGTCAAAAAGATTGATATTTCGAAAATCCGTCAAAATAACACAATTTTGAGCTGCTGACACGCAGTCACAGCTGTTCAATGCAAAGAATATTAATATTCCGGTAAGTAATCTTTTCAACTTGAGCTCCTTGAATTATGATGATATTATATCAAAGCAGAGGAAATATGAAAAATAGTTTAATTAGTCTGGTATTAGCCGTCATTATCACCTCATTGCCCGCTTCGGGTGAAATTCTCCATGCCTCGGTTGAGTACAATGCTGAAATGGCAAGAAAAGCTGCATTTGAAAATGTGGTTTATCAGATACCGGCATCAAAAATCCGATCACACCTTTTCGATAAGGATATAGAAGAAAATAAAAACGCGCTGAAATATAATCTCAAACTTCCGGATAGAGAGGTTGTGCTCTATAAGCTGCCTTTTTCAAAAGCCTATGGCGTTAATATGAAAAAAGAGAAAGGTGTTACTTATTTTTACTGGCATTCTTCGGGCTATTTAAAAGCCGTAGCAATTGAAACCACACCAAAAAACGGAGAAAAATATCCTTTTGCTATTTACCGGTACAACCCGGGCGGCGAGCTCACTGCTGTAAGTTTTCAGGTTTCACCGCATGAAGAATATATCTATAACAAAGACGGTTCACTAAATTGCCACTGGGTCGGCAATACTGCATATGACAAAGACGGAAAAATCATCGGTAAATCTGAAGAAATAAAGCAGCAAGAAGATTAAAACGATAAAATCTTTTCTTTTAAGAATTCATCGGGTTTTGTTTTTAAAAGCTTGAAAATTCTGCCCTTTTTGAACGCGTTTTCAATGCAGGCCGGATTTTTGCAAAGGTAAACCGAACGTCCGAACGTTTTTTTGTCAGGATTGAGAACAATTTCACCATTTGCGCTGTTTTTCAGTATGCGCAGCATTTCCTCTCTGTTGAATTTTTCATTGCAGCCTATGCATTTTCTGAGATGTTCGTTCATAATTGAAACCTTGACGGAAGAACCTTTCCGATGTCCGTTCTGCATTTTTTGCTGTCAAATTGTATTGATTTTACGTTTTCATAAACCTTTTCAGCTGCAGATTCAAGCGTTGCTCCGCATGCTGTGAGTGAAAGCGTGCGTCCGCCGGTTGTTTCGTAGTCTTGATTTTCGTTTTTGACGGTGTTGTAGTGGGCGGTGATTATTTCCTCATCAATTTCTTCGAGTCCTTTTATTATGCAGCCGCTTTTTCCTGATACGGGATAATTTCCCGAGGTCAGAACAACAGAAACTGCATACTGGTGCTTTATTCTGATTTCCGGGAACATATCCATCAAGGTTCCCATAACCGCAGCCCTCATCAAATCAGCAAAATTTTCAGTTATGAGTGCAAAAACGCATTCTGCATCGGGCTCTTTTAAAAACGGGTTGAATTCAAGCACATTAAGACGGTCATTTTTGTCCAGAACTATATCAACCCCTAGAATACCTATGTACTGGTTGTTGTTTCTTCCGAGTTCGTCAAGAGCGGGGTAGATTATTTCTTTAAAAATTCTTCTTTCGATTTCATGATTAATCATATAAAAAGGCGAATATGCGCCCATTCCGGAGGTTACAAGCCCGCCGTCGCCGTTAAGTGAATATTTGTACGGAACGACGGAGGTGAGCGGCATTGCGTTATATCCGTCAGTTATTACGTAATAGGAAAATTCCTGACCCTGAACGTAGTCCTCCATAACGAGTTTTTTGTTCTGACTGTCAAAAATTTCTTCTATAACACGTTTTGCGGTCTTGAAAGATTCGCAGACGACAACATTTTCGCCGGTCTGATGATTGTCTGTTTTTATGAGAAGCGGCATCGGGTTTTTTCTTGCATAATCCACCGCCATGTTTTCCCTGTCAAAAATTCCAAATTTTGGGGTCGGAATTTTTGTTTTGTACATAAATTTTTTGCCGGCGGATTTGCTGAGGGCAATTTTTGCGGCATCAATTGAGGGGGCAAAAATCATCAGTCCCGCTTCATTGAATTTGTCTGCAATTCCGCATTCAATAGCTTTTTCCGAACACGCCACAGTAAGGTCGATTTCATTTGCTTTAGCAAATTCCAAAAGTTCATCAACATCATTGGCTTTTATGTCAATGCAGGTTGCAAATTCGCCCATTGCGTCGTTTCCGGGTGCAACAAAAACCAGATCCACGTTTTCATAGGATTTCATAAGTTTTGCAAGGGTATATTCCTTTGCGCCGGAGCCTACAATTAATACATTCATGAACTTTTTACCTTAATTTCTGATTTGTAAATTGATTATACTTGAAAATTTGTAAATCAAAAAGTGTTTTTTGTTTTTGGCGGGATAAAAATAATCTGTCCGAGAAAAGGTGAGCCTTGGGCGGTTCGCACTCTGCCGCCCGCCCCGCCGCCCTCGCCCAATAGGGCGTGGGCGCGGGAGCGG
>URHD01000118.1 GCA_900547585.1 uncultured bacterium
AGGTGAGCCTTGGGCGGTTCGCGTAGGCGAATCGACTAAGGCGACACTAGATTAGTTTATCCTCACAAAAAACAAAACCCCGCGAAGGGGCAAAGTCAGGAAGCTTTATTTGGAGTGACTATGGAGGAGGACTCAAAAATCGTAGAAATTTTAAACAAAACGTTGAATGTCCGGGGGAATCGGAACGGAAAATAAAGCTTCCTGACTTTGCCCCCCCCCTCTGCTCAAAACTCACAAAAAAAAGACCGCAAAGCGGTCGTGGTAAATAGTTTACGAGTGAGAGTGGAATATGCACATTGTTATATTATTAAAATCTATTAATTTCTTGAATCAGCCACTTGTATAAATCTGTTTATCTATTAGGATTATTTAAGAGAATAATTTTTTTAATCGGGAATCGATAAATCACAAAAAACGGAGTAAATAGCCGACAGAAAGGAGAAAAAATGCATACATTTGTCCCGTTCCTCCTCTCGTTTTTGATGGTATTTTTATCATCGTATCTAATTGCCTCCGTTTTTGCACCGAAAAAGTTCGGAATCGGGATTTTGTACATTTTTGTGATTGCGTTTGCGCAGGTGGTTGGTACAATCGAGCTGCTTTCGCTTTTCAGCCTTATTAATTCTGCCGGAATTTTTGTTATTAATTTAATTGTCCTCGCCGGTTCGATAATTTTCTTCAAAAAATCTGCAAAACCGCTTTACATACCCGATTTTAAACGTACAGCAATAAAAATATTTCATGCCTTAAAAAAAGATAAAATTCTGGCGCTGATGGCAGTCGGATTCCTCTTTTTGATGTCTTTTTTGATTTTTATTAATGCCATAATGCCCATAAATTCTTACGATGCGTTGACTTATCACCTTAACAGGGCTGCTTATTGGCTTTCTCAGGGGAATTTAAACCATTTTCTCACACCTGACGACAGAAATCTCGTTATGCCGATAAACTCGGAAATCTTATATACGTGGGTGCTGGCGTTTTTGAAAAATGACTGGGGACTGGGCTTTTTCTCGTTTACCGGTTACGTAATGTCGGTCATTTCGCTCTGGGGAATCCTTGATTTGTTCGGATTTTGTACCAGAAAAAAACTCTGGAGCGTTTTTATTGTTTCTTCGTTTGCGTCGGTAATCGCCGAGGCGTCTTCGGCTGAAACCGATATAATTCTTGCGGGATTGACGCTTAGTTCTATTCTGTTTTTCCTTTTTTCGCTCAAGGAAAGAAAAAACAGTCCGATATTTTTTGCGGCGCTTGCGTATGCGCTCGCAGCGGGTACAAAAAGCCCTGCAGTGATGGTATTTCCGGGGATTTTGCTAATGTTTTTATATTTTTCAGTGAAAAAAATGGGAAAAGAGGGAATAAAACCTGTTGCGGCTTTTTTAGGCTTTTTGCTCCTTAATTTTTTGCTTTTTGCCGGCTACAATTACTTTTTGAACTTTATAAACTACGGAAACCCCCTTTCCTCGCCGGCTTCTTATGAATATCACCGCTTCTGGGGCGGATATAAGGCTTATATTGCGAATTTCATAAGATATATTTTCATGATGTTCGATTTTTCGGGCTTTAGATACAGTGAGTACGTGGGGCAGTATATCCTTGCGTTCAAATTCATTATTCTTGACCTGCTGCACATTCCGCATAATCTCGGGGTTATTCTTTCTGACGGAAACAAGATAAACAACGGGCTAATCGATGTAAAAATGGGTGCGGGGATTCTTGGCTTTTTGCTGTTTTTCCCTGCCGTGATTGTTTCAATAATTCTCGGTGTTGTAAAGCGTAATTGTGAAAAAATTCGCATGCTTATGCCGTTTGGCGTGCTGTTTTTCATAAATCTGCTAGTACTTTCCGGCACTGTAGGGTATATGGTTTTCAGCGTAAGGTTTTTGACCTATTTTATTTTAATTTCCTCGCCGGTTCTTGTGCTGACGTATTTTAAAAAGAATCCGCCGGTAAAACTTCTGGTGCTGTTTTTCGTGCTTTCATACATGCTTTTGATAAGCCGCCACATGACCGCACGTCCAATCGGTGCAATGGTTAAAATTATACGAAAAGCTCCCTCAATTACCGATGCAAGAGAAACTTTCCGCTGCGGCGTGTTTCAGGGCTACCTCGGAAAAGCCGCATATTGCCATATCCGCGATAAAATCAAAAACGATTTCCCAAAAGGCTCAAAAATAGTCATTTTTGGCTCGGAGCAGGATAGATTTTATCTAATAAAAATGCTTGAACATAAAGGCTACACAATTGATACGCCGCTTGTGGAGGCTATTTCGGATGTTGACCTTTCAAAGTATGATTACGTTATAAAAATCAACGAAGTTCAATTCGGCTCAGTTATAAAAAATTTCAAACGCGGCCATAATGACTACAAAATCGTCAACAACCGCTTTGAATTCAACGCCGGTGTTGATCCGCAGTGCTTGTACCTGAGAAAAGACGGCTTCCCCATTCTGGAAAACGACAAATCGACCCCGACTTACTGGTACTGCAAAACAAGCGGGGCGTATTTTATTAAAAAGGGGTTTGAACCGATAAAAATCATAGGATATACCTCAAAATGGAGAGAAGAAGCGAGAACTGTGTACTTTTATGAAAAAAAACGCAAATAATTTGACCGTGAATTTTGAGGAACGTAGAATTAAATAAGCGATTGATGAAAATTCATCATTCAGCGGGGAAATAGAGGTGAAACTCCTCAGCTGTGCCGCAGCCGTCAAAGTCGGAACACCCGCAAAGGTAAGGCAGTCCGAGAAAAGTTCGTGCTAAGGAACGAAGTGACGTGAACGAACTTTTTGAGTGACGATTAGAAAAGGTGAGC
>URHD01000119.1 GCA_900547585.1 uncultured bacterium
CCCCTATTTATAATAAAATTGTATAAGAATCGGAGAAGACATGAAAAAACCTGAACTTTTAATGCCAGCAGGCAACATTGAAAAACTGGATTATGCAATAAATTATGGCGCAGATGCGGTTTATCTGGGCATGGTTGATTTTAGTCTGCGCTCAATGCGAAAAGGCGAAATTATTACGCAGGAAAACCTGAAAAAAGCGGTTGAGCTCGCGCATTCATACGGCAAAAAGGCTTATTTGACGCTTAACATTTATGCGTTTGATGAAGATATTAAAAATTTATACAAAAACCTTGAATTAATAGCCGACGCAGCGCCTGATTCGGTAATTGTGAGCGATTTCGGAATTTTGAACGTTGTAAGAAAAAAACTTCCGCAAATAGACCTGCATATAAGCACCCAAACCAATACTTTAAACTGCGAGGCAGTAAAATTCTGGCGAGATTTTGGTGCGAAACGTGTTATTCTCGCGCGTGAGCTTTCAATTGAGCAAATAAAGGCAATAAGAGCAGCTGTTCCGGATATTGAGCTTGAATCCTTTGTTCATGGTTCGCAATGTGTGTCATTTTCCGGCCGCTGCCTTTTAAGTGACTATATGACGGAGGGTGAGCGTAAAGCTAATCATGGAGGGTGCGCCCAGCCCTGCCGCTGGAGTTACAAACTGCTTGAAGAAACCCGTCCGGGGCAGTATTTTGAGATTGAGCAGACAGAAAGAGGCACACACATTCTCAGCCCCAAAGATTTGGCGCTTATTGAGTACATTCCGCAGCTTATTGAGGCCGGTATTGACTCTTTCAAGGTTGAGGGGCGTACAAAGAGCCTTTATTATGTTTCTGCGGTTGCAAAAGCATACAGAAACGCAATTGATGCCTATTTTGAGGGGAAAAACGACTTTTCTGCTTATAAAAAAGAACTTCTGAAAGTCGGGAATCGCGGTTATACAACAGGTTTTTATCTTAACAGGCCCGATGGCGGCGGTTACAGCTATGATATTTCAAAAGGGCTTGCCGGAGCGGATTTTCTCTTTGAATTCCTCGGGAAAATAGACGATAATTTTAAAGTAAAGATTAAAAATAAGATTAAAAAGGGTGATGTTGTGGAAATCATCACGCCTGATGAGATGTTTGAGGCTCAGGTGCTCGTGATAAAAGACGAGGATGGTTTTGAGCAGGAAATCGGGAATACCAATGATGAAATTTATCTGAACTTGAGCTACAAGCCCGAAAATTACAAATATGCAATAGGAAGAACAGTGGGGATTAAGAACCAGAGATGATTTTAAAACCTGATTACAAAGCAAAAACAGTATTTGAGGTCGATTTTGATGAATTGAAAGCCTCCGGAGTAACTGCGCTGGTTTTTGACCTTGACAGTACGGTCATGAAGTCAAAATCCGGTGTTTTTTCAAAGGAAGCAATGGATTTATTTGAGAATTTGAAAAAAGATTTTTTACTTTTGATTGCAAGCAACAATAAAAACAAAGAATACATTGAAAACGTCCGAAAACAGGTTGATTTTACGGTTGTCGGCTGTGCAAACAAGCCTAATCCGAAAATTATTCTTGCTTTTCTCAAAGATCATGGCGTAAATCCTGAAAATTCAGCGATTGTGGGCGATAGACCGCTTACTGACATTCTTGCGGGAAAGCTTGCTAAGATGAAAACTGTGCTGGTAGATTCTATAAGCTGGTTTGAAGAGCCGGGGTTGACGCGGTTTGTCAGAAGGCTCGAAAGGCTTGTTATCCGATAATAATTTACATATTTGCAATTAATTTTGCCTTTTGTATAATCGTAATTAATATTGAGAGATGAAACGATGCGTAGAAGAACGATAATTGCACTGGTGTTAACAGTACTGTGTGCCGTTGCTTTAAATAGGTATTGGCTTGTATTTAGGCCTTTTCAGATTGGTTTTGATATAAAAGGTCAGGGCATTGTTAATATTCAGGTTTTGCTCAACAAAAAAGATGATAATGAATTTAAAAAAGTAAAAAAAGCCGAAAATACTATAAACCTTTCAGATTCTAATTTTTTTGAAGTTGTAATGATGCATGTTACGTCGCCAAAACGCTTGAAATTGGCTCTACATAAGGATTTTGACCCCATGGGGGGGGGGGCTGTAAGGCTTTATATTACTGGCATAGAGCTTAGAGGCGGGAAATACAGACTTAATGATCTAGAAAACTTTTCTGCTGAAAATGCTGTTTTAAAAGTAGAAGATGGCGCTCTGGTTGTTACTCCTGAGGCTCCGGATTTTGCGATATATTATAACAGGCCGTTGAACGCCCGTTCTGCTGTAAAATTTGACTTTAAATTATTGATAATTATTTTTATTCTTTCTTTTTTGTTGTTCTATAAAGTTTCAAATTATCTTGCTGACTTTAAGAGAGAAGAAGATACATCAAGGTCAGATATTATTTTTGTTGTTCTGTTTTTCATTCTATTGTATATTCCGATGCAAAAACTTGACACTAACTCGTTCTCATTTAAAGAATTACGTTACTTGGCCCAATATCAGCCATTTATAATTAATGGAGAAATAAATTATAGCTGGGGCACTAATTTTAGTAATTATTTTGCTGACCATTTTTTTAAACGTGATGAAATTATTGAAATATTTTCTAAATTTAAATATTATTTATCTTACAATAATTACTCAATACTCGGACATGCTGTAATTAATAAACGGAATAACTGGTGTTTTAGGCTTGAAGATTATTCATTG
>URHD01000120.1 GCA_900547585.1 uncultured bacterium
CAAAAACTCTGAAAAACAAAAGGAAGGATATTAAATGAAACACTTACCTAAAAGTACACTTACGGAAATATTGAATGACCCATACGGATTTACTTACAAAGAAATGTCGGAAGTAATTGGAGAGGATAAAGCAAGAGCCTTATATGCGGAATTGTATAAACAGCCATTTCACAAAAAAAATCTATCAATATCAACAAAAAAAGTCTATAAAAGTAGCGATACTGAAAAGTATGTTTATGAATTGAAAGACAACAGGTATATCGAAACGGTTTTTATTAAACGGCGAGATGGTGGGACTGTTTGCGTAAGTACGCAAGTTGGTTGTTCTGTTGGCTGTATTTTTTGTGAGTCCGGACGCAATGGTTTCGTTCGTAATCTAACACCGTCTGAAATTGTGCAGCAGGTCATATTGATACGTCAAAAAGTAAATCGTATCGTTTTTATGGGAATGGGAGAACCTTTATTCAATTACGACAACTTGATTGCAGCAATCCATATTCTTCGAGATAGAAATGGACTTAACTTTCCAACCGACGGCATTACCGTATCAACAGTTGGTCCAGTTAATCAATTAAAAAAATTGCGCGAAGAACATCTAAAAATTCAGTTGACAATATCTTTACATGCAGCAACACAGGCTGCGAGAAACTGCATCATTCCTCATATGCACATGTACGCTATTGAAGATGTTGTTAAGCAAGCATTGTCCTATTCACAAAGGCATAATCGAAAAGTGGTATTTGCGTATTTGCTTTTACCAGGTATAAATGACCGTTCCTCAGATATAAGGCAACTTGCAAAATGGTTTAAGGGCAAAAATGTTATGATTAACGTGCTGCAATACAACCCGACGAGTAATTCAAAAATTAGAGCACCACAAAAACAAGAAATGGTTGCGTTCAAACATCAATTAGAGCAAACAGGACTTGAAGTTACCATGAGAGTTTCTCATGGTAGAGAGATTAAAGCAGCTTGTGGACAGTTAGCTAATACATATAATAAAGCCAAAAAACAACAAAAATAATTTAATTAAAAGAGCCAGACGCACAGACGCAGAGCCGATAATATGCAGTTTGAAATACTGCTGTTATCGGCTCTTTTTTGATTTAATTTGTGCCCCCAATAACCATATTGGAGCAAAATCAGAACTGTTGCTTGTCGTTCTTTGATTTCCGCAGCAGCTTTGAAAAACCAAAGCCGCCGTTTCTTTTTATCTTCTAATGAAATGACGCGGTATCACTGTTGAAATCGGCGGCTAAAGGAGGTAGCCGCCATGAAGCAAAAAGCATATCGACAAAATCCGACAGTTATTGACTTATCAAAAAAAGCCCGCCCACCACCGGGGGAAACTACGCTTATATATATGAACTGTCTAATCATCTGAATACCGCTTACAATACCTATACGTCTGTCCGGGCTTTTCGGACAGGCGTATTTTGCTGCTCAAAAAATTTTTTGAAAAAAATCCGAAAATCTTCGGCGTTTTTTTCAAAAGGCAGTATTGCCCCGCGAAAAGGGGGGAAGCACCACCAACTTTCCAACGAGAAAGGAGGTGAGAATGTGGAACCTAACAGCAGGGAGTTTTACAAACAGTGTGCTTTTCAGAAGTTTTGTAATACGGTACTTCACAATGAAGCGTGCGACACTCATAGAGAGCTTCGCAGACACAGGGCAAAGGAAGTGACCTTTTCCGACATGACCTTAGACGAAGCGCGACAGCTTCATACGTTTGATGAATATTTCAAACGGGAAACTGTTGAAACCGTCTTTGAGAAAGCCGGGAAGAAAATCACGCCAAAGCTGCTTCTTGAAGCAATCCGTACTTTGCCGGAAGAAAAGCGCAAAGCCGTACTCCTGTACTATTTCGAGGGAATGAACGACACCGAGATTGCGGAGCTGTTCGATACGTCGAGAAGCACGATACAGTACAGGCGGACAAGCTCTTTTGAGCTGCTAAAAAAATATCTGGAGGAAAATGCTGATGAATGGGACGAATGGTAACGAACCCGGCTACCCGGAAAAAGCCCTTGTTCCCTATCCTGTCATTTTGGCAGCGACAAAGGGCGACCCGGACGCTATGAAGATTGTCTTGCAGCATTTCAGCGGCTACATAGCCCGCCTCTCCATGCGGAAGCTGTACGACGAGCGCGGGAACGTCTATTTTGGCGTAGACCACGACATTCGGGAACGGCTGCAAGCAAAACTGATGATGGCTGTCCTCACCTTTAAGGCAGAGGAATAAACCGCAGCGGCGGGACGCTTTCTCTCTCCCCCTTTTCCGTTCCGCTGCTGACGCGGCAGCAAAGCCATTCTGAACCTTGACAAAGAAAGCGGCGCAAGATAACGGCGGCGCAGCATAGGGCA
>URHD01000121.1 GCA_900547585.1 uncultured bacterium
CTCAAAAAGTTCGTTCACGTCACTTCGTTCCTTATCACGAACTTTTCTCGGACAGTTTTTAACCAGCCTGCAAATAACAAAATCCTCGTTTTCATGTATAACTTTAACCGGATTGCTATATACAGGAGCGCATTTTATATTGTGAGGTAAAACAGGAATACCTATCCGCGTCGTAACAAGGTACGTATTGCCATTTAAAAATTCAGATGGAAGCTCAAGCTGATTTTTCTCCTTTTTACCCTGAACCCAGTTCTCTATTGTATAAAACTTTCCACCAGAAAGCGACCAAAATCGCAATCCCGGAGAATATGCGAAAATGCCCGCCTTTGTTTCCGAATCATCGGTGACAATAAGCGTATTCGCGCCAAGATGCTGTTTTATATAAGCAGCAGTGCTTTTGCTGCCCGAAAAATCATAAAGCAAATCCTGCGTAACGTATTTTGTGCCAATCAAAAACGAAGACAAAAATATAAACGCGAGCACAATCTGCAAATAATTCATCATTTTGTTCTTATTTTTCCATATCACCCACAAACAGAACAAAACTACCAGAAAAAGCGAAAATGCCCTCTGCGGCAATATTCCCCAGACGAATTTATAAATTAGAAACTGATAAATAAAAGAAGTCCAAAAGACAAAAAGCAGCTTTTTGTTCTCTTTATAAAGCACGTAAGAAAACCACAAAAGGAAAATCACAAGAATATAAGAAAAATCAGAAATACCGTTGATTCCGCCTGATAATTTTTCAAAAACAGCCCAAAATCCGGGGCGAACATAATCATTAATGCAAATATTGTGCGCTTTGCCTATTAAAATGAATAACCCCATCAACAAAAAATCAACAGAAACAACGCAGGCCGTTATAATTTGCGGGATTTTGCTTTTTGCTTGTGCGCTGTTTTTTATTACGTTATCCCACACAAAAACACCCAGCAGCGCCGCACAAAAACCAAATAGAATCACATGCGTATTGGCCGCCAGCGCCAATACGCATCCGTACATGTACGGATGGTCTTTGCTTTTCGGATATAAATACGCAAGCAAAAATACAAGCAACGGAAAAAGCGAATAGCTTCTTGCAATCACTGCATGCCAGTATAGCATCCCAGAGCTGAATAAAAAGGTAAATTTTAAAAAATTATTAAAAGGCGACTTAAAAACAAAAAACGCAGCCCCTAAAACAACAAAAAACCATGCGAGAATCTGCATTGAAAACACGCCCGCCCCCGATTTTGCCAGCGGCAGAACAAGAATATACCACAAAGGAGGATGTCCCTCGACAGCTACATTTTTCCACAGCTCAAAAAAGCCGCAATCACGGCAAAGCACCCATACATAAGCCTCATCCCGCCATATTTCATGATGAAAAACAACAAAAATCGAAATCAACGCAAACGCAATCAGCATTAGCAGATTAAATCTTTGTTCTTTATCATTTAAAAAATCAGTTATTTTGTTCATAATATGGCAGTTCCTCGGACGGGTCGAGCACTCTGGCGTCGTTTTTGAAGATTTTAGATTTGTAAATACCCGCTTTTGCAAGGAAATATTTAAAACTTACGCCCAGCACGCCAAAACCATACTTGCAGCTTCTTAAAAAGTTGATTGAAGATGCATCGGGAAAGTATTTTGTCGGACAGCTTATTTGCCCGATTGTGAACCCTTTATAAAAAATCAACGCAAGCATTTCATTGTCAAAAACAAAATCGTCATTGCAGTCTTTGAGCGGGCATTTTTCAAGCACCTCCCTTGTAAACGCCCTGAAACCGGTATGATATTCGGTCAGACGCTCATTCATAAGCACATTCTGGCAAAAAGTAAGAATTTTATTCGCAACAAACTTGTAAAAGGGCATTCCGCCTTTCAGCGCGCTTTTTCCTATGAATCTGGAGGCAATACAAGCATCATATTCATCAAAAGCAAGCATTGCAGCCATTGCAGGCACGAGCTTCGGGGTATATTGATAGTCAGGATGCACCATTATCACGATATCCGCATCGGTTTTTAGCGCTGCAGTATAGCAGGTTTTCTGGTTTCCGCCATAGCCTTTGTTTTTATCATGGACGATTGTGGTTATGTTCAGGCGCTTTGCGACTTCCTTTGTTTTATCGGACGAATTGTCATCCACGAGGATAATTTCATCCACAATATCCTTATAAAGCTCGTTGTAAGTGATTTCCAGCGTTTTTTCCGCGTTATATGCGGGCATAATTACAGCAATTTTCTTGTTATTTAACATCTTAACTCCGCCTCCCAAATCTAATCTAGTGTCGCCTTAGTCGATTCTTACCTCTCATCAAATATGACATTTA
>URHD01000122.1 GCA_900547585.1 uncultured bacterium
TTAACGACGCTCTGGAAAAATACAGTGCAAAACTCAAGTACATCCTCAATACTCATGCGCATTTTGACCATGTAATGGGCGAAAAAGAGGCTCAAGAGCGCACAGGTCTGCCCGTTTACGTTCATGAAGACGACAAAATCCTGCTTGAAAACCTGAAAAGGCAGGCGGCATTTTTTCGGATAGGCGAAGCCGAAGCGCCTGAAAATATCAAGACTTTTGATGAAAATACAGTTTTCAAACTCGGAAATCAGGAAATAAAAGTAATCCACACCCCCGGACATACCCCCGGAAGCGTTTGTTTTCTTGTCGGAGATGCTCTGATTTCGGGCGATACGCTATTTTATGGTTCTATCGGGAGAACCGACTTTGAGGGAGGAAGTTTTGCACAAATCAGCGACTCCATCCAAAACAAACTCTTCAAACTCGACGAAAACATAACCGTTTACCCCGGACATGACGCACAAACCACCATCGGGTACGAAAAAAAATACAATTCACCGTTTGGAAAAAATAATTAAAGGAGAAAAAGATGAAATTTAAATTAGCTCTGGCTCTTTGCCTCACCGCAGTCGGTTTAAGCGCATACAGCGCAACAAAAGACGTATTTTTAGAAAAATATTACACCTGCACGCCCTACACATCGGTTTTTAAAGCACCTTTGACCGGCGAATCTTATGAAAGAGGCGTGCTCGGCGTCAGAACCAACAGTATGACAAAAAATCTTAATTGCGTTTATTACAGACAGATGTCCTCTTCTGCATTTCAGCTGTGTGAAAGAAGAACAAACAAACTTGCGACTGACAAACCTTTCGGCCGCACAAAAGTTGAATGCACAATGACCGACAGAGCCGGCCTCAAAAAGGCACAGGAAGAAATCAGAAACAATAATTACGAAATTGAATACGTGGATGCCCCCACTTACAAACCTATTCAACAGTAGCTTAACACGCCGGAACAGCGAAACAGAAAGGAAACTCACATGAAGAAAAAACTTTTAATCACATTGCTTGCATCCTCAATAATTGCTGCTCCGGCATTTTGTGCCG
This sequence comes from uncultured bacterium, assembly GCA_900547585.1. GTDB lineage: Bacteria > Cyanobacteriota > Vampirovibrionia > Gastranaerophilales > Gastranaerophilaceae > Spyradomonas. Next base: position 1,047 of record URHD01000122.1, read on the forward strand.
ACAATTTTACAAAGCGGCTCAATATTTGCAACCCTTACAAAACTAAATTTACCGCAAAAAACGGTGAAACTTACACAAAATCGGTGATGGGCGCACACCTTGAAATCGAAACAGGGCTGCGTTCCTGCGTGTATTACATTCAGGAGGCCCAAAACGTCTACAAACTCTGCAACATCCCGATGAGCGCGCTCAAAAGAGATAATATTGATTTTTCTGCGGCAAAATGCCTTTCAACCGACGCTGACGGGATCAAAGAAATGCAAAGAGAACTCGCAGCAGGTACATATTATACGCAAAGAGCTATTATCAACAGAATGCACTAGAAACGGAGATTATTATGAAGAAAATATATCCTGTTCTTACTTTAATGACTGTTTTAACTGTTTTGCCGGCATTTGGTGCAGCAAATGACAGGGCAGATTTTTTCAAAAATTTTGCAAACTGCAAGCCCGCCTCCTACACAGCAAATTTTGATGACGGAAGCAAAATCCAACGGTCGGTAATCGGCGCCGGAAGCATAAAAGGGATTTATGCCTGCCAGTACAAAGAGGTTTATTCAAACGGAAAAACCCTGAGCTGCGCAATCCCCATGCAAAACCTAAAAAGCACCGCAGGTGCTATAAATTCCGGTTCTCATGAGGCATTATTTAATGATTACATAGAAAACGGGGTTTGCGAACTCAGTGAATAACAAAAAAGACTTCCAAAAGGAAGTCTTTTTTAATTCAGAAACTGTCTTAGCCTCTCAAACCGAGTTCTTTAATAAGTCCTCTGTATTCTTCGAGGTTTTGTTTTTTCAGGTAAGCAAGAAGTCTTTTTCTTTTACCTACCATCATCAAAAGACCGCGACGGCCTTGAAAATCTTTTTTGTTAGCTTTCAGGTGTTCTGTAAGTTCATTGATTTTTTGGCTCAGCATAACGATTTGAACGTGAGAAGAACCGGAGTCTTTTTCGTTCTTTCCGTATTTTTTGATGATTTCCTGTTTGTTTTTCAAGTTTATTGACATTTTTTGTTCCTTTTCCAATTAGCTTAAGTTGGTGGCGTAAACTAATCTTCTTTCCAAAGAATACCATTTAAAAGCCCTATGTCAAGCATGATCAGAGGCAATTTTTATCTAATCTAGTGTCGCCTTAGCCGATTCGCCTGCGCGAACCGCCCAAGGCT
>URHD01000123.1 GCA_900547585.1 uncultured bacterium
GTGAGCCTTGGGCGGTTCGCGTAGGCGAATCGGCTAAGGCGACACTAGATTAGATTTGGATTAAGCAATACCCTGTGCAATCATTGCTTTGGCGAGTTTTTCAAATGCCGCAATGTTTGCTCCTGCAACATAATTTCCTTTGCAGCCATATTTTTCAGCAGCTAAATTGCATGAATTGAAGATATTTACCATAATTTTTTCGAGTTTAGCTTCTACTTCGTCGAAAGTATAGTAGAATCTCATGCTGTTTTGTGACATTTCAATCGCCGATGTTGCTACTCCGCCTGCATTTGCAGCTTTTGCCGGTGCAACAAGAACTCCTTTTTCAAGCAAATAGTCGGTTGCTTCCTGTGTACAGGGCATATTTGCGCCCTCTCCTACAGCCAGAACGCCATTTTGAACCAATATTTGTGCTGATTTGAGGTTAAGTTCATTTTGGGTTGCACAGGGAAGTGCTATATCTGTTTTTATTGTCCACACAGGTGAATTTTCATCTGTAGTTGCCAAATATTGCGCTTGCGGGTGTTTTTCAAGATAATCTTTTATTCTGCCGCGTTTAACTTCTTTTATTTCTTTAATAAGGTCTAAGTCAATGCCGTTTTTGTCATAAATACAGCCGTTAGAGTCGCTCATTGCAACGACTTTTGCGCCATGTGCCATAGCTTTTTCACAGGCGTAAATGGCAACATTTCCGGAGCCGGAAATTGTTACTGTTTTGCCGCTAAGGCTGTTGTTGTTGGCTTTGAGCATTTCTCTCATAAAATAAATCAGCCCGTAGCCGGTTGCTTCTGTTCTGACTAGAGAGCCGCCATAGCAAATATCTTTTCCTGTCAGGACGCCGCACTCATAGGCGTTTTTAATGCGTCTGTACTGACCGAACAAATAGCCGATTTCTCTTCCTCCAACTCCGATGTCGCCTGCCGGAACATCAACATCCTGGCCGATATGACGGTACAATTCAGTCATAAAGCTCTGGCAAAAACGCATAATTTCGTTATCTGATTTGTCTTTAGGGTCAAAATCACTTCCTCCTTTTGCCCCGCCGATGGGCAGCCCTGTAAGTGCGTTTTTGAAAATTTGTTCAAAGCCTAAAAATTTCATAATACTCTGGTTCACGCTCGGATGGAACCTTAAACCGCCTTTATATGGGCCGATAAGCGAGCTGAATTGTACTCGGTAGCCGCGGTTGACTATAACCTGCCCTGCATCAGGAACCCGAAAAGAAACAATTCTTTCAGGTTCAACCATTCTCTCTAATAATGCAATTTTTTCATATTCATTGTGGGCGTTTACAACCGGAGTTATAGTTTCTAAAACCTCTTTTACCGCCTGCAAATATTCAGGTTCATTTGCATTTTTTAATTCTGTGTTTTTGAGTACTTTTTCGATGTATTGATTCATTTTAAACTCTTCTTCCCTGCTGATTGTAATTTTTTATTTATAATAACATGCTAAAGCGGCATGCTGTGAGTGGGGAGCAAATTTTTTGTTAACATTATTGTGATTAAACTTTTCGGCGGGTTTGAGAATGCGTAATATTTGTGTTAATCATTATAAAATTATGAATAACAGGAATCTTTTTATTGCAATAATTTTTACATTGTTTTTAATTTTATCTGTTTTTTGTCTTAATTCGCTTAATTTTAAGCTTTGGACAATTTATTTTTTGAACTATAGAAATGTCAAAATAGGGGTTACGGTTATAAAAGATAATAAGGTCTGGAGCATAGGAGAAACCGCACAACCTTTGCTAAGTGTTTTTAAATATATTGTTGCCTTAAAGGTTTTGGACAAAGTTGAGAGGGAAAATATTTCTTTCGACCAAAAAATAAAAATAACAGAAGCAATGGTGGAGAAAAATTTATTCAGCCCGATGTTAGATGAAAACAAAAGTTTTCCTTTTGAAATTACAATCTCCCGGCTTCTTCAATATATGATTTTGGAAAGTGACAATAATGCTTGTGATATTTTGATTGATTATGCCGGCGGGATTAAGCAAATAGCGACTTATGTGCACAATATAGGTTATGAGAACATCAAAATAACCGTCAACGAAAAAGATATGAATGAAAAGATCCAAAAACAGTATTCTAATACGGCTT
>URHD01000124.1 GCA_900547585.1 uncultured bacterium
AAACGGTATTGAGTTTCCTAAGCTCAGAAAAAGCGAGGACGATGTTTTTGTTGCAAGGTATGTAAACTGTATAGACAGTTTTTATATGACAGGCGATGTGCTTTGCAGATACTATGTAAACTCATATAAAAGATTTTGGGATAAGTATCGCTTTGATATTTTTGATACGTCAAGACAGTCTACAATGTACGTTAAGGATATTGTTTTAAGCTGGAACAGAAATAACAAAGATGTTTTGCAGAGAATTTATGACGATTATTTTCATAAAACATTCGGAAGTTTCTGCTTTTTGTTTAATTTTTTCGGTTGTTGTTTCTACTTTTTGTGTGATTTCTGCTGCTTTTTCTTTTATTGTTTCTGTTTTTGGGGCAGTTTCCGGAGTTTTTTGTGTTGCTTTTTCTTTGATGATATTGAGAATATTTTCTTCTTTTTTCAGAGAGTCTGACAGATATTGTTCTGGTTGGATATTTTCCATAAACATTTGCTCTCTCGAAGTAGTTGCTCTTAATATTTCATAGTAAAGTTGTTCAGAATTTTTTGAATTTTTTTCTGCTTTTTCCAGCGCTGCGTCAATGTGTTTGATAATTTCTTCCGAATAAGAATAAGCCTTGTTTTTTCCGCCCTGATGGTCATTCATAAGCCATCTGAGCTGTATTTTTTCAAGTTCCGCTACTGCTATTTCATCAGTAGGGTTGGAGAGTACTTGAGCAATAGTTTTTTCTTCTTTTATTGCATTTTGCACCTCATCATAAGGGAAGAAAGGCCCTGCTTTTGATGTTGGGTCTATTTTCAGAGTTTTGAGAAATTTGATATATTCATTTGAATAATTTTCAGTTTTCAGCTGCAGGTATTGCTTCAAGAACTCCATCGGTTTTTCTTCTTTTCCGCTTTTAAGGTAATCGTATAGTGTTCTGAATTCAAAGTTTGCTGCGTTGCTGTGGCTATAGAGGTAACGATTGTCAACGCAGTTTTTGGATTCAAAATAGATGTAGGCGTGTTGGGGCAGAGGTACGTGGTAGTATCTTGCGATGAATCTTCCATCGCGTGTTGAACCCATTTCCTTTTTCAAACAGCCGTTTTTGAATATATCGATTTCTGCTGTATCGGCTTCAATATGTCGGCCATCGTTTGTATAAACCATATATGACCCGAAATCAATCAATTTCGCTTTATTTTCGGGGGTGATGATTATATTCCCGCTTTGCAGGTCGCTGTGGAAGATTCCGTTCGTGTCCAGTGTAAAGAATTTTTTCATCAAATCAGTAAGAATTTCTTTGCTCAATTTGGAATCCAACGGGTGAGCCCCTTTAATGTTTTCCATTACAAGATAATTTTTTCCGTTTTTTTCGATTAGGTCATAGGCTTTTGGTGCAATTTCTGCGTCTATTTCATTAATTTTTTGCAGCGCAAAATACTCTTTTATGTTTTTTAAGCCCTTAACATCAGCGTCCGGCTTGTCGGCAAACATTGGATTTGGCGCTTTTATGCCTATTTCATCATTGATTTTGTAATATGCTCCCTGATAACCCTGGCCGGAGGGTTTTACTTCTCCTTTTTCTATTTTTCCGATAAATTCTTCTGCGGCAGCACGCTCGTAACCGCCTTTAAATGAAATATTTTGTGTGCGGATAAAAACGTCATTTGCGGGCATGTTTTTTGGTAAATGCGAAACGTTTTTGCGATTTTGTGAAACACTTTCATAGCCTGAACTTCTTTGAACAGATGCAACTCTCATAAATTTTCCCCTTAGTTAGAAACCATTATTATAAATCCTACCACAAAAATTTTTTGCTATTACAAGTGTAACTTTTTGTTAAAAAACTAGCAAAAATTTTTATGTTCACGTTATTGTCATAAATAACAACGAGGTTCTCTTAAATGAAGATATCGCTAACGGGCGGAATTCGCTATCGGACGCCTGTACAGTTCAAATCGGGTCATACATTTATTTATACAGATTTTGACAATACTTACATGCCTTTTTCTCACGACGAAATCTGTAAAGAGAGCCCTCTTTCCCATTCCGCTGGACGCAGAAACGAATTTAGTGAATATTTTTCAAAAATATCTAACTTTTTAAACACACGTAAAGATAAA
>URHD01000125.1 GCA_900547585.1 uncultured bacterium
TTATTATATGGAACCGAAGGAAAAGGAATAATTATTTTGGCAGTTAACAAAGTCGAGCCGAAAATTGTTTCACAGGAAAGCTACAAAGCAGAAGCAAATACAACGGCAGTAAACTACAAAAGCATAAATCCGTTTTCAAAAGAAACGCCGCAGCCTGCGCCCAAAAAGACCGTAAGCAGTGCTTTGTTTGCTAATGTAGAAGACGCTTATGTTAAAAACATGCCAAAAACAAAAAATCCCGCTCCTGCGCTGGGAGGACTGTTTAATGGCGGAAAATCGCTTACCCAGCCTACGGTTGAGGTAGGAAAAGTTGCCCCGTTGCCCTCGGATGTTTATGAAAATCCGTTAAAGAAAAAAGAGCGGCTGAATTTCGGAAAGCTTTTGACAAGCATGATTCCCAGAAAAACTCCAATCGGGCAAATACCCAACGAAGCGGATTTGACAACGGCAATAGAAGCAGCCTACCAGAATCCAAAATTCAGAGAGATAGTAGATATGATTGAAGCACAGGGGATAAGATGATAATTAATTACAAAAATTTGGAAACAATTAAAAAAGGACATATTTCAGACACAGTAACCTTTGCAACAGCGCTGGCGAATGAGCTCGGATGTTCAGAAGCAGAAAAAAAGGATTTGGAAACCGCAGCAGCGTTCCATGACATAGGAAAAGTCCTTATTCCCTCTACATATTTGAACAAAAACGGCGCATTGACTCCCGAAGAAAGAAAAATTGTTAACCACCACGCATATCTCGGCTACGAAATCATGAAGGCGCTCGGATATAGCCCATCTGTCGCTATAGCGGTCAGAGATCACCACAACCCTTATTCAACAAGCAAAATAGCACAAATTTTAAGAATGGCTGACATTTATTCTGCAATGACAGAACAAAGGCCCTACAAAACAGCAAAAAGTCATGAAGAAGCAATGAAAGTTTTGAAAAATTGCCACTTTTCACAGGAAATGCTTGCTGCAGGCGAAAAGATTTTGAAGTTAAAAAGGGCAGAAATCACTTCCAGAGCGAAAAAAGGGTTGTTTGCCGCGTAGATTATATCCTCCAGCCTTCAACTCATAAAACGCCTATCCCAATTTATTCAATTCACGCTCGACATATTTTACATCAAAAGGCAGATTATCCGGATTTTTGACCGCTTCTTGCAGGTGCAATGCATACAGCTCAATATTTCCTGCCTCTTTATATACCCGCGCTAATACGTAATGCAAATTTCCGTCATAAGGATTATTTTTCAGTGCATTTTCAAGAAGTCTTGCAGCCTCTTGAGGTTTGTTATTTTGGGCAAGCATTTTTGCAAAAACAAGCGCTGCATCATTGTCTTTGGGGTTAAATTCGAGCGTCTTTTTTAAATATTCAAAAGCCTTCTCCGTTTGGCCCTGTTTAAAGTAGATAGCTGCCAGATTAAAGTACGCCCAGCTGTAATCAGGCCGCATTTGCAGAACCTTTTCATAAAGTTTTACAGCTTTTTCATCATCACCGAGCGCAGAAGCCTCATACGCAAGGTAAAAACAGGCAAGATGGTCTTCTTTATTGAGCAGCAAGGCTCTTTCCATACATTTATAGGCCAGTTCATGCTCTTGCTTTTTTGAAAATATATAACCCATGTTAAAGTAGCTGTTTGCGTCTTCAGGCTCCATTTCAAGCACTTTTTTAAAATAAGGCAGCGCCGTATCTAACTCGCCCGTCTGCAAATATGCATAACCGAGGTTATAAATAAAATCAGGCTCATCCGGCTGGAGTTTCAGGGCATTTTTATATGAAATTATGGCTTTATCGTATTTTTTCAGGTTCTCCAGCACTATTGCCGCATTGTAATGAAGTCTGGAGTCCTCCGGAAAAGTTTTAAGCAAAATATAAAGATGTTTAAGAGCTTCCTCATTAAAACCTTTTTGCATAAGCTCAACAACAAGCTCTCTGCGCGCCTGAAAGTTCGTTGAATCTTTCAAAACAAGTTCGCTAAGCTCTTCTATTTTGTCATTTTCCGCCATAAAATTATTATACACGATTTTAACATACTGGACATAGTACAAATTTTATTATATAAATTTACTATAATAATTGA